>NC_014218.1:1800000-1986154 GCF_000092365.1 Arcanobacterium haemolyticum DSM 20595 | reverse complement strand
TACATCCACTGAACGGCTAAGTTAGAAAGAAAACGGGATTTTATGGAGATATCCACAAGTGTGGAGAAAAATGTGGGTAAAGTGTGGACATGCTGTGGAAGAATAAAATGCGTGTGACAATAGTTACGGCATCCGTGTCTTTTATTGACTTTGAGCCAAAAAGTCGCGTAAAGTCGTCAAGTCATGTGTGTAGGACACACACGAATCCGAAAATCTCGGTTTCGTTCAAGAATCGATAAGTGGGAGATCACCCATGTCTACCAAGCGTACGTTCCAGCCGAATAACCGCCGTCGCGCGAAGGTCCACGGCTTCCGTAAGCGTATGGCCACCCGTGCGGGTCGTGCAGTTCTTGCCTCCCGCCGTCGTAAGGGCCGCGCACGCCTCGCTGCGTAAATGCTGCCCGCCGTCAACCGATTGCGAAAATCGGGCGAATTTGCCCGAACAATTCGTCATGGAAGGCGGAGCGGAAACAGCTTAGTTGTCGTCTACTTTGATGTAGAAGACATCATAGACGAAGCCGACCTTTGCACAAAGGTCGGCTTCGTCGTGGGTAAAAAAGTCGGAAACTCAGTGATCCGGCACACTGTCGCCCGCAAACTCCGCCACGTCACCCGTGAATTGTTGCCCAACATGAAGCCGGGCACCGTCGTTGTCCGGGCAAACCCTGACGCCGCACACGCAACCTCACAAGAACTCCTCACCGCACTCACCAATGGTCTCAAGCGATCCCGCGCACTCAACGCGGAGCAACCATGATCGCCCACCTGCTCAAAAAAGCAATCCGGTGGTACCAGCGGAACATCTCAGCCGGCCTACCCCGCCGCTGTAAATACCAACCAACCTGCTCCCAATATGCCCTCGACTCCATTGAGGTTCACGGAGCAATAAAAGGTACAATTTTATCTATGTGGCGCTTACTGCGCTGCAACCCGTGGAGTAAAGGCGGCGTGGACTGGGTACCCGAACCTGGCCACTGGCCAACCAAACCCCTCGGCTACACCGAACTTATGGCGCACCGCGCCAAACAAGAATCATCAGGCCAACAAGGCCACGGCGATGATTACGTCACTGGCAACCGCCACTAAGCGAAAGAAGAACTGTGGATACTATCCTCTTCCCAATCAAATGGGTTATCTCGTGGATCATGTACGGCATTCACTCAGTGCTCACAGCCCTAGGCCTGAGCTCAGGATCCGGTGCCGCGTGGGTGCTCTCCATCGTAGGTCTCACAATCGTGATCCGAATCCTCATTATCCCGCTCTTCAACAAGCAGATCCGCGCCATGCGAATGGGGCAGGAAATCCAGCCTGAAGTGCAAAAACTTCAAAAGAAGTACAAAGGCCGCACCGATGCCGTATCGAAGCAGCGTCAGCAAGAAGAACTCATGGCGCTCTACCGCGAACGCGGTACCTCTCCATTCGCATCCTGCTTGCCGCTGCTCATTCAGATGCCGATCTTCTTCGCGCTCTTCCGCCTCCTCTACGCCGTGGATCCGATCTCCAAAGGCCAGATGGGCACCATCGGTGCAGTAGACAAAACCGTAGCGCACGAAATCGCTAATTCAACGTTGTTCGGTGCGCCGTTGTCGTCGTCGCTCGGAACCGCAGGCACATTCCCGCTCCCAACCAACGTGCGTATCGTCGCAATCATCCTCATCGTCCTCATGATGGCCACGCTCTTCTTCTCCCAGAAGATGATTATGACCAAGAACATGCCGGAATCCGCACAGGATCCAGACAACCCGGCATACAAGATGCAAAAGATGATGCTTTACGGCATGCCAATCATCTACATCTTCACCGGCTTCGCCTTCCAAGTTGGCGTGCTCGTCTACTGGCTCACTTCGAACCTGTGGAACATCGGCCAGCAGTACTGGCTGATCACCTACAATCCAACCCCGGGTTCGCCTGCCTACAAGAAGCGCCAAGAAAAGATCCGCGCAAAGCGCATCGCCGCCGGCCTTCCACCAGAAGAAGAGCCAGCTGAACCAGCCGCCCCACGCGTCCAGCCACTCGGCAAAGCACGCTCCAAGAAAGCCGGCGGTAAGAAGGTTACTGAGGTCTCCAGCGTCGAAGAAAACGAAGAAGAAACCCGTGGACTCGACGGCCTCACCGATGCCGAGCGCGCCCAAAAGCGCTACGAACGCCGCATGGCACAACGCCAACGCTCCAACGAAAAGAAGCAGGCGCGCCAAAAGAAAGCCGAACGCAACAAGAAGAATCGTAACTTTTAACTCTCACCGCCTTAACGGCGCATAAACAAAGGGAAAAACTATGTCGGAAGAACTCGTTGATCTGCGAGCAGCCCTAGACGAAGAGGGCGATATCGCGGCAGATTACCTCGAAGAACTCCTTGATATTACTGATATCGATGGGGATATCGAAATCACTGTAGAAGCAGACCGTGCTGCGGTTGGCATCATTGCCGATGACGGCGGCGATCGCCGCCTCAAGCGCCTCATTGGCAAGCATGGCGATACGCTCGATGCACTCCAGGAACTCACCCGCCTTGCCGTGCAGCAGCAGACGGGCGAACGCTCCCGCCTCATGCTGGACATCCTCGGCTACCGCGATCAGCACCGCAAGGAAATCGCTGCCATCGCCCGCGACGCCGTAGAACGCGTTGAAGAAACCGGCGAACCAGTGGCCTTGAAGCCAATGAACCCATTCGAACGCAAAGTGGTTCACGATGTGGCTGCTAACGCTGGGCTGTTTTCAGATTCGTCTGGCATCGGGGCGGGGCGTCACGTTGTGATCTCCTTGCCTGATGATGAGGATCTGGATTCGGGGGAGTCGGCGGATAGCGCAGAGAGCGCCGAATCAGCAGAGTGACCTGGTAGTTCAGAGGCGGCTGAGGATTTTTCCTCGGCCGCCTCTGTGGTTTTCAGGTATCTGGGTGGACGGTGTGGTGTTCTGGGGGGTGCCCCTATGTTGTGTGTCAAGCTGCCAGGGCGGTGTCGGGGACGTCGTAGAGGGTGCCGTCTCGGAGCATGGCGTACAGGACTGTGAGTCTGCGGTGGGCGAGGGCGATGATGGCTTGGTTGTGTCGTTTGCCTTGGGCTCGTTTGCGGTCGTAGTAGGCGCGGCTGACCGGGTCGGTGCGGATCACGGCGAAAGCTGACAGGAACAGGGCGCGTTTGAGGCGTTTGTTGCCTGAGTGGCTGACTCGTTCAGACTTGATCGATGACCCGGACTGACGGGTGGTCGGTGCCAGGCCAGCGTAGGAGGCCAGGGCTGCTGAGCTGGTGAAGGTCTTCCCTGCAAGTTCAGCGATGATCACGGCAGCGGTCCTGAGACCGATGCCGGGCATGGATCTCAGGACCAGGTAAAGAGGGTGGGTGGCCACGATCTTCTCTACCTCTGAAGCGACGTTGGCGCGTTGAGCGTGCAGGCTCACCAGTTGGCGGGCCAGGTGCGGGATGACTAGGCCCGCGGCTTCGGTGCCGGTGACTATCACCGACTGCTTCGCTAGCGCGGTAAGAATATCCTCGGTCCATGCAGCGTGGCGGCGAGCTCCGTGCTTTTTGAGTTTCGCATCCATTCTGGCTCGCCCGGCTTTGCGTAGAGCCTGCGGGGTTGGCCAGGTAGCGAGCACTTCGAGGATCGCGTCATGTTCCAGGCGTGGTCCGAGAACTCTTTCCAGTTCAGGGTGGATTTGGGTGAACAGCCCGCGGATCCGGTTGGAGACTTGATTGACCTGCCGTGAGAGGTCAAGGTCGAAACCGGTGAGCATCGCCAGTCCTGCCTCGTCCTGGTCGGTCTTGGTGAGCTGGCGCAGGGTGTGGGGAAGGCTGCGGGCTGCGTCAGCGATAATGAACGCATCCTTTTCATCAGTCTTCGCCTCGCCCGGGTATAGGTCAGCGATCCGGCGCATGGTCAGCCCCGGCAGGTAGGCGACCTCGATGCCCATATGTTGGGCGACCGCGATGGCGAGAGCGCCGATTGTTGCCGGCTGATCCACGACCACCAGCACAGAGCCTTTCGCTGACAGATTCGTGTAGATATCAGTGAGTTTTTGTTCGTTGTTGGGCAGGGTCTTATTCCATAACACCTGCCCGGAATCGGTTAGTGCGCAGGCCCAGTGGTCGGTCTTGCCGACGTCCAGTCCTAGAAAAATGTCTGGTCGGTCAGTTCTCATGGCAGTTGTCCTCTCGGTTTGCACCATAAGTCGGCCGAGCCTAGACAGCACGCCTCACATCCACGTTACGACAGGCATCCATCCTTGGTGCCGAGCCCCTAATCAGCGATCACATGCTGGCAACCGACCCTGGTGGCAACACCCCCCGGATCATTGGATAGACAGGGGCAAGACACCATGCCAGGGCGGCTGGCCGACAATCCCAATCAACACCCGCCAATCAGGACCTGTCAACAAGGTAACGGGCTGTCTGGTAGTTTTTGATGAGGGGTGGTATTCCGATGAATATGTGGGTGGTATTTCGGTGATTTTGCGGGGATTTCTTCGGCAAGGCCAGCCGAGAAGCCGGAATATCATCCCTTTTTATCGTTTTTCTTTACCTACGATTTGGTAATGCTGACCATAGCGAGAATAGTGGCAAATATTGCCACTATTCTCGAAATAATCAGGGCCGCTCGATGAGATGAGTTCTGAAGAGTGCCGAAGAGGTGACTTTGGGCAGGTTTGAGGTGGGGTCTTCAAAGCAGCGAGGGGATATGAGTAGCGAAGCTGTGGAGTAAAGATGACGATCTAAGTGGGATAAGATGGGTGTGGAATGTGCACAGAACACTCCCGAGCGGCTCGGATGCCTACGTGTGGACCGGATCTATTATCAGGGATGATGAGAGGTTTTAACGAGACCGAATATCGGCGAGTGGCCCGGATACCTCTGAGCCACAGTGGGGGGGATTTGTGTACTTATGTGCGTTATGAGTGTTTTAGAGTTTAGGTTAGGTTTATGGATCGGGAATTGGCTGACATGATGTTTGAAGAAGCACCTGCTGGAGGAGGAGAGCATTTCGGCGACGCTATATGGAAGAACCTGCTTCGCTTCGGTGAACTTCTTGAATCGGAAGGTGAACTCCGCGGCTTGATTGGTCCACGTGAACGTGACAAGCTGTGGAGCCGCCACATTCTTAACTCAACCGCGATCGTCGATTTCCTCCCGCAGAACGCAAGTTTGGTTGATGTTGGTTCCGGAGCAGGCTTTCCTGGTTTGGTGGCGGCGATTATTCGTCCAGACCTCACGGTAAACCTTGTGGATTCTTTAGGACGACGCACGGACTGGCTCTCCTACGTTGTGGATGACCTCCAGCTATCAAACGTGACTGTTCATAACAAACGTGCTGAAGAAATGGTGGGAGTTATATCGGCCGATGTTGCTACAGCTCGTGCAGTAGCTGCGCTTAAAAAACTTTTGCCATGGACAATGCCTCTGGTTCGCCCAGGCGGTCAGTTGGTCGCCCTCAAAGGCGGTAGGGCAGAAGAAGAAATTGAGAAGGCTGATAAAGAATTGCGAAAGTTTAAAGCCGATTGGGTAGATGTTCACGATGTTGACGTATGGGGAACATCTGAAGGTACCCGTGTGCTGGTTGTTCAAAAGAAGTAACGCTGTTCTTCATATAGGCGGTTCTAACTAATGTTGATCTGGATGACGTGGGAATGTTTCACGTGAAACATTCCCACGTCATTTTGTTTAGCCATCTTATGGCATATATTTCTATTGTGGAAAAAGTGTATTCAGTGGATAGAATTACCCGCAGAAATTAGAGATGATCTCGGTGTTTACCACTTATACACTACGTCCCGTTAATATGTGGATAAGTTCTAACTGTGGATTCTAAGGTTCATCTCTAAAAAGAAACTTGTAGAATTAAATAAGTTAAATGATAGGAGCCGCTCGCATGGTAGATCCACGCAAAAAAGCTGCAGGTTATTCTGATGATCGTCATAATAAATCTTCACGTGCATCACTGTTCAATGATATGAACTCACCCGTAGGTGCTGATCTTCTTCGGGACCGTGAACTTATGAAGAAGCTGGAAAACGTGAGCTTCAAGCATCCGGCACAGACGCGCATCATCACCGTAGCAAATCAAAAAGGCGGAGTTGGTAAAACAACAACCGCAGTCAACATTGCTGCGGCACTCGCACAAGGTGGCCTCACCGTCGTCCTCATCGATGCTGATCCACAGGGGAACGCAACAACCGCGCTGGGAGTTGACCACATGGCGGGCATTCCATCTCTCTATCATGTACTCGAACGCGAAATGACCCTCGCGGAAATCGTTCAGCCGTGCCCAGACGTGCCATCGCTGTACGTAGCTCCGTCCACTATCGATCTTTCCAGCGTGGAAATTTCACTGGTTATGCAGGAAGAACGCGAATATCGCCTTCGTGAAGCAATCAGGCAATTCATCGATCAGCAAGGCCAAGGGGTTCACATCGATTACGTCATCATCGACTGCCCACCAAGTCTCGGTCTACTCACACTTAACGCTCTTGTAGGTGCCGACGAAGTAATGATTCCAATTCAAACTGAATATTATGCACTCGAAGGCTTAACCCAGTTGATGAAAACAATCGAGATGGTGCGAACCTCATATAACCAAACCCTGCGCATCTCAACGATTCTCTTAACCATGTTTGACCGGCGTACGAACCTCGCACAAGATGTTGCGGCGGAAGTGCGCCAGTATTTCCCACAGGAAACACTCTCCATTGAGATTCCTCGTAATATCCGTATTTCTGAAGCTCCAAGTTTCCAGCAAACGGTTGTTACGTACGATCCTCGATCATCAGGCGCGCTTGCCTATCGTGCGGCCGCCTTCGAATTAGCGGAACAAGTACAGAAATAAGGTTTGAAAGATGGTAGAGAAACGACGAGGACTAGGACGAGGGATAGGTGCATTGTTCCCAGTAGATCAAGAAGAGGTCCGTAAGCGGCCGATCGATATTTTTTTCAACACTCCAAAAGATGCTGAACAGGTGAAAGCTGATAAAGCTACGGCTACTACACGCCGGAAGGCTGGACTCAACACTGCTAGCAAGAACATTCTGAAGGACGTCACCAAAGATGCTACGCCTGAAGATGCCTCGTTAGTAGATACCGAGGTTGCTGACATTGTGGTCGCTAACGAGGCAGCTGAATCTGGTAAGGCTGCAGGTGACGAAAAAGTGACGCCAGTGAACGTAGGTTCTCGGCCGGAGCAAAAGGAAGAGCCAGCAAAGGCTCCGAAGAAGTCTGCGCGTAGTAAGTCCCGCAAGAAAGTACAGTTCCCGGGCGTAGATGTTCTGTTCGGCGAGCACACGAGCAACTTCGACAGTACTCAGCAAGCGATTGTTTCACGTGAAACATTGACTGAGGAACTTGCGGTTCGAGATGACTCCCTGGAACTTCAACAGATTCCAGGTGCTACCTTCGGTGAGATCGAACTGGATTTGATCGTGCCGAACATGCATCAGCCTCGTCAGGTGTTTGACGAAGAAGACTTGGCGGAACTTGCGGATTCGATTCGTGAAGTTGGCGTGTTGCAACCTATCGTCATCCGTCCACTGGTTACTCCACTTGTTGACAAGCCAGAAGCTCGTTACGAGCTTATTATGGGTGAACGCCGGTGGAGAGCATCGCGCCTTGCAGGAAACACAACCGTGCCGGCAATTGTTCGCCATACGGACACAGGGGATATGCTACGCGATGCCCTCCTTGAAAACCTTCATCGTTCACAGCTGAACGCACTGGAAGAAGCAGCTGCTTACCAGCAACTGATGGAGGACTTCAAGTGTACTCAAGAAGAGCTCTCACGCCGTATCGCACGGTCACGCCCACAGATCTCTAACACGCTTCGCCTACTCAAGCTTCCTCCACTGGTTCAACGCCGTGTCGCGGCAGGCGTACTCTCGGCAGGGCATGCTCGTGCACTTTTAGGCTTAGCTGATGCGGCTGCAATGGAACGATTGGCACAACGTATCGTGGCTGAAAATCTTTCCGTGCGCACTGTGGAAGAGCTAGTCGCTCTTGGAGAAGAAGGAACACCGGAAAAGCCACACCGGACCAAGCGTGCTGGTCAATTCCAGCCTGAGCTTAATGGTTTGGCAACACGGTTGATGGATCGATTTGAAACCAAGGTTAAGGTAGTTATGGGGCAGAAGAAGGGTCGCATTTCTATCGATTTCGGTTCTATCGATGATCTCAATCGAATCCTCACCATGATCAACGAACAGAGTGTGAATGTTTCACGTGAAACATCAGACGATAAGTAATCTTTGACAATCGTCAAAATTAATAGCGGCCGGCAGCATGTCAGCCGCTATTAATTTATCTGAAGAAGTGTGAGAAATCTGGAGAAGTGTGAAAAATCTGGAGAAGCGTAGAGAAGTAGTCGATTGTTTAATCAGTTTCGCACGTGGGTAACAGTTGAGGAGCATGCTTTCTGTAGATGACTTAGGGGTCCATAGCGCCGTGTGTAACACGACCCCTAGTCACTTAAGAAAGACGTCTAGTCATTCAAATGGAACGCCTCTTAGTCGTCCAGCAGAATGTCTTTTAGTCATTCAAGCGGAACATCTCTGCTTCTATCGTTTTAGAGAGTCGCCTAATACCCTCAGTGATCTGTTCTGGAGTTGGATAGCAGAACGATAGGCGTATGTGGTCAGCCCCGGTGCCGTCAGCATAGAAGGCGGTACCGGAAACATAAGCTACTCCGTTATCTACTGCTCGCGGTAACATGTGCCGTGCATTGATACCTTCAGGAAGTTTCACCCAGAAGTAGAAGCCACCGCCGGGAACAGTCCATTCACATTGAGGAAGATACTTGCTCAGAGCTACATTCATGGCATTCCGGCGTTCACAATACATTACTCGGTACTCTTTAATTTGGCCAAGCCAATCATATGTACGAAGATATTCAGCGATCGATAGCTGGCCAACTTTAGTTGGGGAGAGCACCGCATTCTCATTCGCAAGCACTAAACGAGCAGTAAGTTCGTCACTAGCTAGTGCCCATCCAACTCGATATCCTGGCGCGAAGATTTTAGAAAACGATCCCAGATAGATGATGCCATCGGGGTTCCAGTTATAGAGTGCACGGTTCGTTTGATCATCGAATCCAAGCATGCCATAAGGATTATCTTCAAGGATGACCACTCGGTGCCTGCGTGCAATATTGACGATCTGTGGGCGCCGTTCGATCGATAAACATACTCCACCAGGATTGTGAAAGTTAGGAACGGTGTAGATAAATTTTGCTTGTGTTCCTTCAGATTCAAGCTGTGTGAGCGTACGTTCAAGTTCCTCAGGAATCAATCCATTATCGTCCATAGGAACGTGCACAACATTAGCTTCGTGAGCGGCAAAAACGCCTAAAGCACCAACATATGATGGCGCTTCGGCAACGATTGTATCGCCAGGGTTCACGAGTACCTGAGTGACGATATCGAGTGCCGCTTGGGAACCCGTGGTCACGGTGATTTGATCCGGGGAAGCGTGAACACCTTCTTGTCCTAGCAAGTGAACGATCTGCTCGCGGAGCTCACGTTCTCCTTGGCCACCGCCATATTGGAGTAATTCTGTGCCTCGTTGACGAACAAGGCGCGCCGTCATGTCGGCTAAAAAGTCGAGTGGTAATCCTGCAATATTTGGCATACCTCCAGCGAGTGAGACGACTTCAGGTCGGTTCACCACAGCGAATAGCGATCGTGTTTCTGATTGTTTCGTGTTTAATGCGCGGCTCGAATAAGCATGCCCCCACATTTCTTCGTCAGCGTGTGGGACGAGCGGGTGAAAAGTTGAAGCATTATCTGCGGTGTCGTCACTGCGCTCATCGCCGTCAGTGCGGTTACCACTGGCAGCGGTGACAGCGGCGGACGTGAGGATATTGATGCTGCCATCCTGATGTTCTGCCATAATTACTCCTTTGTTGCACAGCAGTGCTTACTGTGCGTCTCTAAAGCGGTGAAGAGTTCACTGCGTAAGGCCAGCTTTGGTCGCGCTCCTATAAGCGTGAGAAGGATGTGGCCTTGTATTGATAATTGGATTGTGGGGATCTTTTTAATGCCGTGAGTTTCCGTTTCACGTGAAACATCGCAACATTAACGACGGTCAGAGTGGAAAGGTATCCCCGCTAACTCAGGCAAGTCATGTAAAAGATGAAGCTCGATATCGTGCGTGACTTCATCAAAGATTCGCTTCAGCTGGGCGCCCTGGAGAGACCAGGGCGCCGTGAAGAATCGCGGTTCAATGCCGCAATGCTCGCTCATCATTGAGCGGCGGCTTCGGCCTCCATACGAATAAGGTACGCCTCGGCGTCGAGTGCCGCTACACAGCCTGTACCAGCAGCAGTAACTGCCTGCTGGTACGTGGAGTCAACCACGTCGCCACAAGCAAAAACACCTGGAAGTGACGTCTTAGCCGACGGCGAATCAACCACAATATAACCGTGATCGTCCAGATCAACTTGACCATCAAGCATACCGCTCCGTGGCTTGTGGCCGATCGCAACAAACAAACCAGAAACTGGGAGTTCTGACGTTTCACCAGTAACCGTATCTTCAAGCGTGAGAGCTTCCAGGCCGCCAGATCCATGAATCTCAGCAACTTTGGAATTCCAGTGCACCTTGATGTTTTCGATCTCTTCGATCCGGTTTGCCATCACCTTAGAGGCCCGGAGCTCATCACGGCGGTGAATCACGTGGACGGTTGAACCGAAACGTGAAAGGAAAATAGCTTCCGTAACAGCGGAATCTCCGCCGCCAACAACAGCGATTTCCTTGCCTTTAAAGAAGAAGCCATCGCATGTTGCACAGTAGGAAACGCCCTTACCTGAAAAGGTAGCTTCCCCTTCTAGACCGAGCTTGCGGTATTCGGACCCGAGAGCGAGGATGACAGTCTTTGCCTGGTAGGTGGCATCGGCTGTTGTCACAGTTTTGATGTCAGATGCGAGATCGCACGAAATTGCATCTTCGTAGCGAACCTGGGCACCGAAGCGTTCAGCCTGCTGCTGCATACGCATCATCAGCTCAGGGCCAAGGATTGGTTCTGGCCAGCCTGGGAAGTTTTCAACTTCGGTGGTGTTCATAAGAGCACCTCCGGCTTCGAGAGTTCCCGCAAGTACGAGTGGGGAAAGTCCGGCGCGGCCGGTGTATGTTGCGGCGGTCCATCCTGCGGGGCCCGAACCTACGATGATGACGTCGTGGATAGTGCTCATGAGTACCTCTTTACTTGGGACATAAGTCTTTTAATTTTACGTTGTATTATTCCACTGAAATCTCAGCCAGGGAAAGACGGTTGCGCTGTGAGTGATCAACAGGCAGTTCCGTGAACCAGAAGAGGAGATCTTTTGTCACTGGTTTTTGTTCGAAAGTGAGCTTTGTTGTTTCGTCAACTGGTCCTTCATACAGAAGTTCTCCCGACTTTGGATCGTTCCCGGTTTTGACGTGAAGCAGGCCACCTTTTCCTGCAATATTCAGGACGACGCCGGAGACTTGCGTTTCTTTTTTGAGAGTTACGTGAACGCCGATACCGGAGATTGCACCCATGCCTGGTTCGTTGAAATACCAGGTTTCCCAACGAGTTTTTGGATCCCCGTCGATTGTTAATGGAACACGATCTGGATAGTTTGGCGTTTCTGGATCAGAGAAATATTTGGCTGAATCGGGATCGACAATATGTGCTGATTCGATTGCTGGTGGCTGAAACTGTTTCTCTTTCTGTACTTCCTGCTGCTGGCTGTGTGGCTTTGGTGGGGCTACATTGACGTCTTTGAGTGGTTGAAAAAGCCCAGTGAGGCCAAGTATTGCTGCCACAAATACGATTCCTGTGAGAACCACAATGACGAACCGCGACGAACTAGACGATGTGTCCGTCTTTTTCAGTTGCTTTGGCTGTGTTGGAACACTTGCGGATTGTTGCGGTTTTACAACTGTGAGTTCAGGGCGTGATTGAGGGGTGAAGGCAGGAGGTTGTGGGGTGGGAGCAGTGTGGACTGGTTCTGGAGTAGACGGAAGCGGAGTTGGAGTGATTGACTCTGGTTCTGGTTCTGGTTCTGGTTCTGGTTCTGGTTCCGCAGTAGCAACGCCAGTCTTCGGCCATTCGGTTATGTCTGATAGAGAGTGATCGTTGGTGACACCAAGGATGGTATCTACTTTATCTGCGGCTTCTTCGAGTGTTTCGGCGGGACGTGTGGAGCCCTCAGATTCTGCCGCAACATCGGGTTCCGTGTTCACGTTGGAATCTGTGGTTTCCTCAGGTTCCGTAGCAATATCAGACGCGGCCTCTTGTTCAAGCGCCACGGGTGCCTCAGCGGTGTCCTCTGGGTGAGGTTCGCTGATGGACGCAGCGTCGTCGAAAATCTTTGGGAAAGTAACGGAAATGAAGTTGGAATGTTCGTCGGGCGCAGGGACAGATCCAAGCGGATCGATTGGAACTTCACCGGCGCCCGGAACAACAGGAGTGAATGACGGAATGTTGGAGGTGTCGATGGGGTTCCACGGAACCAAATTCAAAAGAATGCTGTTAGGCGTGAGCGATTGAGAAATGGAAGATGATGTGAGAGCGCTGAGGATTTCTGCTGAAAGACCAGGGATAAGAGCGGCTTCATTCACGAGCTCAGAATCGACCTCTGTAAATGTTTCACGTGAAACATTTCTCCCTAAGAGTAGCTCCGCCATCGTGTTGATAATTCCACTGGCTTCATAATGATCCAAAACGCTAGGTTCTTGATCGGTAGAAACCCCAAGCAAAGCGGCCTTGATTCCATAGCCGTCAATAATGACCTTGCCGGCGTCAGTAATAAAGACGTCCTCTGGAGTTAGCGCCAGGTGCCAGATCCGTTGATGCCGCGCAGAATTGAGCGCGGACGTCACTTCACCGATGATCGACCGAACCAGTTCAGGAGCTACCGGCCCTTCAGCGATCAACTCAGACAAGGGGTAGCCAAAAGGAAGATCCGTGATTACAGCATGATCCGTAGCATCATCCACAAGAGAAATCAGAGGAACGATCGTGGAGGTGAATGCCGAATCGCCGTTGTTATGAACGTACGCAGTTCGCCGGGCAGCATCAAGAACCTGATCCATAGCATCAAATTCAGGATCAATCACGATCGCGCGAACCTGAACAGAACGAGCAGTATCCCGAGCCAGCCACACAGAAGCATGCGGAAGATCCTGCCTGGACGCCGGAAAAGCAAGCTCAAAACGATCAGCAATACGCTTCCCTGCATAAGCGTAAGAATT
This sequence comes from Arcanobacterium haemolyticum DSM 20595, assembly GCF_000092365.1. NCBI lineage: Bacteria > Bacillati > Actinomycetota > Actinomycetes > Actinomycetales > Actinomycetaceae > Arcanobacterium > Arcanobacterium haemolyticum. The sequence continues at coordinate 1,972,962 of NC_014218.1, read as the reverse complement.
GCCCACAGACGCCTCCTTCAAACAAAGGTGAAACCACCCACTACAGATAAATTCTACTCTGCATCGGGAGAAAGTGGCTTGCTGGCATTCTCTGCACGTTCCTTAATAGCCTTGCCTGCTTCCTGTGGATCGACTGGCTGGGAACGGCGCCCCTTCCGAATTGACTTCACAACGCCAGCCAAGAACAAACCACCAACAAGCCCAGCAACAATCAAGGTGCCCCAATTTTCCCAATTAGCACGTACCCGAACGTGAACGGAAGAAGACTCGCCAACGGTCAAACCGGCGTCGTTAGACAACCGTGCTTCAATATCCAAATCGCCAGAACCCCACGCTTCAACTGGAACCATGGCCTGTGCGGTGCTCTTCGCCGGAACAGTCACTTTCGTGGGTGAAAGCGCGCGCAACCGCGAATCGGGCGTGCGTAACGTGACTGTTACTTCAACTGGGAAATCGTACCCGTTCGTCACGTGAATCGGCAGCGCCGAACTCTCAGAAATCAAATTAATCGTGGACGATGCTTCAATCCGAAGCAAACTCTTATCCACAAAACCAAGCGCCTTCACGAACTCCGCACGCTGGGCCGGGAACCAACGCCACTGGGTGCCCAAAAACTGCGCCGAATACGAATCAACAGACATCCCCAAATCGTCCGGCGAACCGAAAATCGATGCCAAATTATGTACCGCGGCCACCGCCGCATCGTACTGAGCCAACCCGGCCGCATCCAATTCACCTGGTGCCACCTGGGACTCCGGCAAATCCTCAAACTCGTACCCGGTAGCAGGAGTAGCGAGTATCTTCGATACGCTACTGGCTTCGTTCCATGGGGCGTTTACAAGGGCTGTCACGATATCGCGGGTGGTGACGGCATCGGCGCGCGTGCTCGCACCCCGATCAAGCAGCGCCACAACTGCGCGCTGATTGTTTGGCTGTTGCCGGTAGAGGATCGCAGACATGGCCAGGGCGGTTTGCCGGCGGTCCAGTGCATCAAGGCGGATCTGTTGATCGTTGTTGGTGAGCGTGCCGGAGATGGCGTTGGAGAGCGTGGTATCCGCGGTGAGGATGGGCATGATCGAGCCATCGATGGTGATGCCGGTATGCGCGTGGGCTGTGAAGAGTTGCGGGATTGCAGGCGTGAGCTGGGAGTCTGGCACGATTGCGGCTGGGATTCCTGCGGCGCGTACGGCGCGCAATGTGGCTAGATCGGTGGGGCCGGCGGGTACGAATATGTCTGGGGCAGCGCTGCGGGTGAAAGTGGGGATGCGATCGGTTGCGCCGGCATGGGTGAGGGCGGCGAGATCTGCATCGAAGGCTGGGAGTGCGTGGAGTTCCGCATTTTTGAAGGGGGCGGAGATGGGCACGTTGGGGTCGCTGACGGCGGTGATGCCGGGGATATCCCACAGGTAGGCGCTGCTTCCGGCGGTTCCACCGGTGGGGATGGCTTGATGATCGGTGGTGAGCGCGTGGGCGATCAGATCGTATCCGCTGAGCGCGGTTTGGGGTTGCGCGTTGGTGATGGGCAGGATCGTGGTGAATTGCGTGCGGGGGAGTTCGGTGTTTGGGGTGACGACGACGAACGAGCGGTCCGTAAGCGCCGCATCTTTCCCGGTGTTTGCTTCGATTTCGATTCCGCGTGGTCCCCAGGCGTAGGCGGTGCTGGACCAGGTGATGTTCGCGCGTGGAACAGTGATGGTCTTTTTAATGGTTTGACCTGCAGGGATGGTGAGTTCTGTGGACTCTTCTTGGAGTGTGTAGCCGTGGGTTTCGCCGGCCATCCAAGCACTGACGTGGGAGGCGTGGGTGGCGGGCCATATTTGGGATTTTACGGTAAGCCCGGTGATATCTAGTGGGCTTTTAGTGGGGTTGGCGATGGCTACGGTGAGGGTGAGATCGTGATCGGGTGCGAGTGTGGGTTCGCCTACAGATTCGATGGTGATGCTGGCTTGGCCAGTGGCAGCTTCGTTTTCAGCTGCGAAGGCTAGAGGGCTGAACGTGGCGGCAAGGAGTGCTGCGAGTACTGACCGAAGGATGTGTGTGTTCATTATTTCTCCAGGAGGGTGCGTGCCACGCCTACGATTCTACGTTCGTTTGGGTAGGCCAGGCGGGTGGAGACGCGATCGATGCGTACCCATTCCACCATTTCTGCTTCGTGATCTGGATCGTTTTCTACGGTGAGTGTGCCGTGGAGGGCTTCGAGGAGGAAGTGGTGGACGACTTTGTGGACGCGGCGATCGTGGCCGGAGAACCAGTAGTCGATGGATGCGAGGTGGCGTAGGACGTGGCCGTGTATGCCCGTTTCTTCGGATATTTCGCGTACGGCGGCTTGTTCTGCGGTTTCGGTTCCTTCGAGGTGGCCTTTGGGGAGGCACCATTCGAGGCGTCCGCCACGGTTTCGGCGGGCGATGACGGCGACGTAGGCGTGGCCGTCACGCACTGAGATGATGACGCCGCCGGCTGAGGTTTCGTTCACAATGGGCAGGGGTGAACGCCGCGCGGAATTGGTTCTGCGCGGTCCGTGTGCTGGCGGAGCCGGATATTTTCGCGACATAACTTCTACTTCACAGCCGCCTGAGAATATGCGTTGGGAACGCTTTTCGTGGCACTCTAGGAGGGTGACTTCAAGCGATTCTGTATTCAATTCTCAAACGACGACGACGGACACTGACCTTAATCAGCGTGCCCGGCTACTAACTCAGGCACATAAGCGCTTGAGTGAGTTACCTAAGGCAATTCTTGAACTAGGATCTATTTTCGCACGTAACGGCCATGAATTGGCAATGGTGGGCGGTCCGGTTCGCGATGCGCTGTTGGGCTTGCCTATTCATGATTATGATTTCACTACGTCTGCTCGGCCTGATGAGACCGAGGAGTTGTTGGCTTCGTGGGGTGGGGCGCACTGGGATATTGGACGTGAGTTCGGCACGATTGGCGCTTCTCGCGACGGTCTTGTGGTAGAAGTCACAACGTATCGTGCAGAGGAGTACGATGCTGAGTCGCGTAAGCCGGGCGTTCATTATGGCGATTCGCTTGAGGGGGACGTGACACGCCGCGATTTCACGGTGAATGCGATGGCGATTCGCCTTCCGTCGATGGAGCTGGCGGACACCACGGGCGGGTTGGATGATCTGGTGGCGGGCGTGTTGCGTACGCCTGTGACTGCGCGCCAGAGTTTCGATGATGATCCGTTGCGTATCATGCGTGCCGCTCGCTTTGCAGCCCAGCTGGGTTTTGATGTGGCGGACGATGTTCGTGAGGCGATGACTGAGATGGCGTCGCGTTTGGAGATCGTTTCGGTTGAGCGCGTGCAGGCTGAGTTGCACCGGTTGATGATTTCTCCGCATCCGCGTAAGGGTTTGGAGCTGCTGGTTGAGACTGGCGTGGCGGATATTGTGTTGCCGGAGTTGTCTAATTTGCAGGATACGGTTGATGAGCACGGCCGCCATAAGGATGTGTACACGCATACGTTGACTGTGTTGGATCAGGCGATTGCGTTGGAGACTGACGCCGATGGCGCGGTTCCGCGCCCTGATTTTATTCTTCGTTTTGCTGCGTTGATGCATGATATTGGTAAGCCTGCCACGCGCCGTTATGAATCGGATGGTTCTGTTACGTTCCATGCGCACGATATTGTGGGCGCGCGGATGGCTGCGAAGCGTATGAAGGCGTTGCGTTTTGATAAGGCGACGACGAAGGCTGTGGCTCGGTTGGTGGAGCTTCATTTGCGGTTCCATGGATATGGTGAACAGCGGTGGTCGGATTCTGCTGTGCGCCGGTATGTGACTGATGCTGGGCCGCAGTTAGAGCGGTTGAATCGGCTGACTCGTGCGGATGTGACCACGCGTAATCGCCGGAAGGCGCAGTGGCTGGCTGCTGGCATGGATGATCTGGAAGAACGCATTGCACTGCTTAAAGAGCAGGAGGAAGTGGATGCGATTCGTCCGGATCTTGACGGCGGAAAGATTATGGAGCTGTTGGGCCTTACTCCTGGTCCAGAAGTTGGTAAGGCGTACAAGTTCTTGCTTGAACTGCGGATGGAGGAGGGGCCTCTGGGTGAAGAAGAGGCTGCTCGCCGTTTGCTAGCCTGGTGGGAAGATAGAGACGCTTAATCCTTTATGTGACCAATGCGGTGATGTGGGAAACAGGGTAACATTTCTCAATGCTTCGTATAGCAAGTGAAAGTGATCTGTTTACGTGACTGAAATTAAGGGTGTCCTTAGAGACACCGATATGATTGATGAGAAACCAAGCAAGCGCCATCCCATCGCATTGATTAAACATATGTTGCCGTATCCGAACTTCGGGCGGCTACTATCCATCCGCCTGATTTCGCAAACGGCAGACGGATTGTTTCAGGCTGGCATGGCCACCCTTGTGCTTTTTAGCCCCTACCATGCGGGCACTCCGATTGAGGTGGCGTTAGCATTCGCCGTACTTCTGTTGCCATTCACGGTGGTTGTGCCGTTCGTTGGCCCGTTGCTGGACCGCTGGAATAGGCGATCAATCCTCATGGTGGGGAACCTGACCCGTGCAGTGATTATGGGCCTTCTGGCCGTGGCCGTTGTAATTGCGCCGCAAACAAAAATCGTCTTCCTCGGTGCGTTGATCGTGTTGGGTGTGAACAGATTCATCTTGGCCGCGCTCTCTGCCGGCCTCCCGCACACGCTCCCAGAACGCCTCCTGGTGGTAGCGAACTCGATTATTCCAACCGTGGGTTCGATCGCCGCGCTGGTGGGTGCACTTATTGGCTTAATCCTTTCAGCTACGTTGCCAGCCGGCCCCTGGCAGCACGTCACATCATTGATTCTGGCGGCGCTGTGCTGCGCTGCGGCCGGCTTCACAGCAGCCACGATGGCTACGCGTTCACTCGGGCCAACCGAGATTCGGAAGTGGAACATCGTCCACATTCTTCGCCAACTTGCGGATGGTGTTAGCCATGTGGTGAGCCGCAAAACACCGGCGCTTGCGCTCGGTGTCATGGCGGCTCACCGCCTGATCTACGGAATATCGATGATGATGGTGTTGTTGATCAGCCGAAACTTGCTGGCAGATCCGGATAATCCGAAGTCGGGAATCGTCATTTTTGGCACGGTTATGGCCATGTCCTTCGTTGGTAAGGCGTTAGCGATCGTGGTGACTCCGTTAGCACACCGCCGTATGAGTTCTCACGATTGGATCATCGTGTGTCTCGGTATGGGCGCTTTTTCCCAGATCTTGTGGATGTTTAGCTATCGGCTTCCAGTGATGTTGATTGCGTTTGGCGTCCTTGGGCTCGGAATCCAAGGAGCCAAGATTGCAGTGGATACAATCGTGCAACGAGACACCGACGATACGTACCGTGGCCGGGCTTTTTCCTTATATGACATGCTGTTCAATGCAGCTTTCGTAGGTGCATGCGTGCTCGCAGCGGCAGTACTCCCTATTACCGGATGGTCCCCATACGTCTGTTGCGGATGCGCGATCGCATACAGCATGATCGCTATGATTTACCGCCAGATGGTGCTTACTTCACAGCAGTAAGCCCGTGATTTTGGCACAATGAGAGCACGTGTGTAGATACGTGCTCTTGTTGCTAAAAGGAGGTCAGCGTGAGCCAAGAACAGAAGTCCGGTGTGGAAGCCGACGAGGTTAACCACGACATCGAAACCAACGGTTTCATGATCCTCGCCGTACTCGCCTTGATCACTGTGGTAGGAATCGGCATACATTCAGTTGCTGACGTATTCACGCCACTCTTCCTCGCATTCACACTCGTGCTTGCGTTACGCCCACTCGGGCAATGGCTTATGCGTCACCGGGCTCCATCCTGGCTAGCGTCCCTCACAACACTTGTGCTCACACTCACGCTCATCGCAGGGCTCCTCGGCATCACAGTCTGGTCACTTACCCCAGTGCCAGACATGGTGGTGGAATACTCCAGCAAGTTTGAATCCACCATGTACGGATTCCTCCAATGGCTACAAACCCAAGGAATTAACACGAAAGATTTGGCATCCTACGCCAGCCAAGTTAACGTTAACTCGATCGTGTCATGGACATTCAGCCTGGTTGGCACACTATTCTCCTTCGGTGGTCTGCTCTCCATTGTGGCCATCGCCGCCTTCTTCCTCACCATCGACACCACCGTGACCCGCTCCCGTGCCCACATCATCAACAAAGACCACTGGAACATGGGCGAAGCACTACGCGGCTTCGAAAAACGCGTCCGCCACTACTGGATCGTTACCACAGTATTCGGCCTTGTCGTTGCCTTTATCGACGGGCTCGTGCTCGAATGGATGAGTATCCCACTAGCCTGGACCTGGGCATACTGGGCCTTCATCACCAACTACGTGCCAAACATCGGATTTGTGATCGGCGTTATCCCACCCATGCTCATCGGCCTCCTCGATTCTGGCTGGCAAACAATGATGTGGGTATTCGTGGCCTACACCGTAATCAACGTCGTCATCCAAACGTTCATCCAGCCAAAACTAACCGGCGATATCGTGGGACTCTCCCCATCCGTCACCTTCTTCTCACTGGTTGTCTGGACCTCAATCGTGGGTATGCTCGGATCCATCCTCGCAGTCCCACTCACACTCTTCTTCAAAGCACTCTTCGTCGATTCAGACCCTCGAACCCGGTGGCTCGACGTCTACCTCGTTTCTGAAAACGAAGCCGCCCGGCGCCGTCGTGACGGCTACTACGACACGGAAACACCACACGACGATACGTTCCCAGAATTTCTCAACCCCTTCACCGAACTCGAACGCAAAGCACGGCTCCATTACCAGCCCAAACTCGAAGCGATCAGCAGGCAACTGAAGCGGACACCGAAGAAAGAAAGCTAACCATCGTGACTACAAAGAAAACAACCAAACAGCCCCGCAAACGAGGCTGGAACTATCCCCGCGCTGGTTACGGAAAAATCCATCGCTGGCTCCCCTCCTGGCGCTTCATGCTCGGATCCCTTTTCGCATCCATTGCACTCGGGATCGGCGCCTTCTTCGGACTCTACGCGGCGATCGACGTGCCAGAACCAGACGATTTTGCGCTTGCTCAAGCGACCAACGTTTACTACGGCGACGCCACCCAAAAACTCGGCAAATTCGCAGAAGCAGACCGCAAATCGGTAGAGCTGAGCGAAATATCGCCACACGTCCAACACGCCGTCATATCATCAGAAGACCGTGGCTTCTACAACAACAACGGAATCGATCCAAAAGGCATCCTCCGTGCACTGTGGAACAACATCCAAGGCAACCCAACCCAAGGTGGATCCACGCTCACCCAACAGTATGCAGAACGCTACTACACCGGGCAAAACTCATCGATCGCTGGGAAGATACGCGAAGCCATCCTGGCCATCAAAATTGATCGCGAACAGCCTAAGGATCACATCCTCAACAGCTACCTCAACACGATCTACTTCGGGCGTGGAGCCTACGGCATCGAATCCGCTGCACAAAAATACTACGGAGTCAGCGCCAAAGATCTAACCCTCGCACAATCCGCACTACTCGCGGCAGTCATCCCGGCACCATCCGTGTGGGATCCGGCTGTTGATCCAGAAACATCCGCCACCAAATTCCAGCGCGTTCTACGCCGGATGGTAGAAGATGAATGGATCACTCAAGCCGACGCCGACGCGGCCACCTTCCCAGAAACAATCGAACCAGGAAGCGGCCAATCTGACTTCAGCGGAACCAACGGTTATATCCTCCAAGAAGTACGTAACGAACTCACCAAACTTGGCGGATTCACCGAAGAACAACTCGATCGCGGCGGCTACACGATCGTCACCACGATCGACGCCGGCAAGCAGCAAGCAGCCGTTGACGCAGTCAACGCACTCCCAGAAGATCGGCCAGCCAACAACCACGTTGGCATGATGTCCGTTGATCCACAAACAGGCGAAACACTGGCCATGTACGGCGGGCGCGATTTTGCGGCACGGCAGCAAAACAGCGCCACCCAAGATCGTGCGCAGGCAGGATCCGTATTCAAAGTGTTCGGCGTAGCCGCCGCACTCAAAGCAGGAATCTCCCCGTACCAAACCTACTCATCGCCTGCCTCCTACACCGTTCCAGGAACCGAGCTCACCTTCCATAACTTCGGAAACTCCTCCTACGGGCACCTCAACATGCGCGACATGGCTGCATACTCCGTCAATACCGGCTTCATCAAACTCAACGAAAAAATCGGGCCAAGCTCAACTGCCGCCATGGCAGTCGAACTCGGACTCCCACAAGACCTCGTTGGCCTCGATAACGCAGTCGGAAACATCCTCGGATCCGCCGCACCAACCGCCAAAGAAATGTCCCGAGCACTCTCCACGCTTGCCAACGGCGGGCAACGACTCAACAACGTCCACATCGTTCGTGAAGTAAAGGACGCGCGCGGAAAGGTCGTCTACAAAGGCGATACCTCCGCAAAGCGAGTCCTTCCCGAAGACGTCACCACACTCGCCTCCTACGTACTCCAAGGCGGCGTGGCACCCTACGGAACCGCCTCCACACTCTCCTCCTTCCACCGCGATATCGCAGCCAAAACCGGAACCTCCACCGGTCCGCGATCCGCTTGGGTGGCAACCTACACGCCAAATCTGGTGACCGTCGTCGACATGTATCAAGTAGGCGACGACGGAAGCGAACAAGACATCACCCCATTCGGCGGTGTTGACCTCGTTACCGGCGCAACCTGGCCACAAAAGATCGCCTTCAAGTACTTCTCTACCATCCTTGACGGCGTCGAAAAAGTGAAATTCCCGAACGCGCAGACGATCCTCAGCAAGAAATTCCCACGGCCTGCACCTGCGCCAAAAAAGGAAGAAGAAAAGGAAGAAAAGCCAAAAGAAGAAAAACCGGCTCCAGAACCAACCATTCCAGCGCCAAGCCTTCCAGAACCATCCGTCCCACTCCAGCCAGACAAACCTGAAGAGAAGCCAGCCGATCCGGGACTGCCAGGCGGGGAAGACCCTGGAATTCCTCTTCCGGAACCACCTGGAAAAGTCAACGAATAAAGCTCACTAACGTGACCGGAACAATAACGCCGTGTGGCCGATACCGCACGGCGTTATTGCATAAAATCCGGTATTCTTATGTTCAGTGCGTCCAATGCGCACAGCATGACCCTCCTGTCATGGAAAGACCATGACCGCAATAGTCCAAAGGAGGTGGGTACACATGCGTCAGTACGAGATGATGATCATCCTCGATCCTGAAACCGATGAGCGTACTCTCCAGGGAACACTTGAGAAGCTGCTCGCCGTTGTCCCAGCAGAGGGTGGCACCCTCGATAACGTGGACATCCTCGGTAAGCGTCGCCTCGCTTACTCGATTAACAAGAAGTCCGAAGGTATCTACGTTGTGGTCTACATGACCGCTACCCCGGCTACCGCTCAGGAACTTGACCGCCAGCTCGGCCTCAACGAGTCGATCATGCGCACCAAGCTCCTCCGCTACGAGCCAGTTACCACCACCGAAGACTAAGAGAAACCGGAGTAAACCATGGCTGGCGAACCGATTATCACCGTCGTCGGAAATCTCACCGCAGATCCAGAACTCAAGTACGTTGGCTCGGGCACGCCTGTCGCCTCGTTTACCGTGGCATCTACTCCGCGTAACCTGAACCGCCAAACAAACGAATGGGAAGATGGCGAAGCCATGTTCGTTCGTTGCTCAGTCTGGCGCGAATACGCAGAAAACGTCACCGAATCGCTATCCAAAGGTATGCGAGTTGTTGTGACCGGAAAACTGCAGGTACGCAACTACCAGCGTCAGGATGGATCGCAAGGTACATCCATTGAAATGCAGGTAGACGAAGTAGGGCCATCCTTGCGATACGCCACCGCGCAGGTGAACCGTACACAAGGCAACGGCAACCGTGGAGGTTTCAACCAAGGTGGATACAACCAGGGAGGTGGCCAGCAACAAGGCCGCGCTTCCTACGATGCCCCGGCCGGTGGATCCGCATACGATCCATGGGGCCAGGCACCAGCCGGCGGTTCGTCGTTTGACGATGCCCCGCCGTTCTAAGACTTTTTGGGGTAGCCGAAGTTACTCTCCAGCTACCTAATAATCGAAAGAGGAATCACAATGGCAAAGCCTGTATTGCGCAAGCCAAAGAAGAAGTCCAACCCGTTGAAGGCAGCCAAAATTGAGGTTGTCGACTACAAGGACACCGCAACCCTACGCAAGTTCATCTCGGACCGCGGTAAGATCCGCTCCCGCCGAGTGACCGGCGTGACCGTCCAGGAGCAGCGTCAGATCGCACGTGCAGTCAAGAACGCACGCGAAATGGCTCTTCTTCCATACACGAGCTCCGCTCGCTGATCGAGAGAGGAAACGATTACATTATGAAGATTATCCTCACTCACGAAGTTGAGAACTTGGGTGCAGCTGGCGAAGTCGTCGTCGTTAAGGACGGCTACGCACGCAACTTCCTTCTCCCACGTGGCTACGCCACCGTGTGGACCAAGGGCGCTCAGCGTCAGATCGATCAGATCGCAGAATCCCGCCGCAAGCGCGCAACCGAGGACATCGAAGCAGCACGCGAAATCCGTGAAGCACTCGAATCCAACGTTTTGACGATCGCTAAGACTGCCGGTGCTAACGGCCGTCTCTTCGGTGCTGTCTCTACCGCCGATGTCGCTGTTGTGGCATCTGAAGTAGCTGGCAAGCCAGTTGATCGCCGCTCGGTTAATCTCCACACCAACATCAAGTCGGTTGGCGAATACACCGGCCAGGTCAAGCTTCACGCTGACGTGGTTGCAAACATCAAGATTGCTGTTGTTGCTGAGTGAACTAGCTTAGGAACATAGTAGATCACGTATCCCCGCCGGGTAGGCGGGGATACTTTTTATGTGGTGGTGTAGTAGGTGGGTGGTGTGTAGATGGCTGGCGTGAGGTGTGAGGCTGGTGTGCTGGAGTGGTGGATGACATTGGCATGGAAAATTTTTCGCAAAAAATTACTGGAGTAGTCGCTGAAAAGCCCTTGACTAAAGCGTTTTAGTCTGGTGGAGTGTATTTCACACTTGATGTTCAACGACGAAAGGATCAAGGTATGCATTCTCCGCAGCGCCACACACATAGGATAATACCAAAGACTCTTGCCGCTTCTTTGGCCATAGCATTAGGGTTAATTGCTGCACCTGCTTATGCCGCAGATACGGTTTATAACACGGGCGATAAGGAAGTCGGTACTGCGCAACCGAAGAATATGGGGCACCGGTTGCAGGACGTTCGCGACTGGAGCCCAGAAACAGACCCCTATGCTCCCTTTCTTAGAGCAGATGTCCCGCTCCAAAAACGGATAGATCACGATCCTACAACCCAGGCGGACCCGAACCTTGATGGAAAAGCTGAAATCATGCTTATGCAAGGCGATTACGGCAACTCGTTCTTTGACAATTTTCGAGCAAATAATGATGCTAACCAGCACACATTACAATTCTGGCAGTATGCTGATTATTGGAGCCCATGGCACGGGTCAGCATCCGTAGGGACACCTCGAGCCCTCTACGATCCAAAAACTAGCAAATGGCAGCAGCGCGGGTTCGAATTCGGAATTGTTGACATCCCCAATCCGGCATGGACAAATGCCGCTCATCGTAATGGCGTAAAATCTATTGCCACTATCTACTTCGATCCGGCTTTTCGGCCGGCATTAACATATCGAGAAGCCTTCGAAAAAGATAAAGACAGCAAAGAGTATCGGATTGCGAAACAGCTTGTAGAGATGGCCAAATATTACGGCTATGACGGTTACTTCTTGAACGAAGAAGAAGGGAATCTTGGTTCAGAATCTGAAGAGCTCCGGCCTCTAATGCAGTACTTGACTCGACAAGGTCTCTATACACAGTGGTATTCAAATATCGGCGCTAACTGGGATAGCCATAAAGAAAAGTGGACTGGCTTGGGCGATGATAAAGTTATGGATTCCGTATTCCTTAACTATCGGTGGAATAGTTCGTCCGCAAAAGGTATTGCCGAAAAAGCTAAAGAGAAGGGCTACGATCCGCATAAGCGTGTCTTTTTCGGTGTAGAAGCTAACCAGGCGCAGCTCACTAATAAACACACAACGGCAAAGGATATTCCCGGTCTATATACTTCGACGGATAATCATTCCCCGACAGCTTCGATCGCGCTGTTCACGCCGTCGGACTATTACCATCGAGGGCTCGATGATGATTTTAAGAACATAAGCGACCCTACCAATCCGGTTCATCAGCGTGACGGTTTCCAGTGGATGGTTGATGCTCGCCAGCGTCTGTATTTTTCTGGCGGTGCGAAAAACCCTGCGAAGGCCGAGTTCGGGAGCAAAGCAAAAATTGACGATGTAACGTCTTCTTCCCAGATGGAATGGGGCGGAGTTGCTGATTTTGTTCCTGCTAGGTCGGTTATTCGGGGGAACTCATTTAGCACGAATTTCAATATCGGCCGTGGACTTCAGTGGTGGAGTCGCGGACAACTGACATCCTCAGAGCAGTGGGCGAATATGGATTCTCAGTCGATCCTTCCGTCGTGGCAGTGGTGGGTTGAGAGCGAGGATTCGAACGTTTCCCTTACCGCCGATTGGGATTTGGGTGATACGGAGAAGCGGTTTGCCAAAGATGGCCGCACGGAGGTTCCGCTCCCATTTAAGGCGATAGGCGCCTACGATGGCGGAAGCTCCTTGGCTATTCACGGATCGTCGTCGAAGCCCGCCACACTGAATTTGTTCAAGACGCACGTGAACATAACGGATAAATCTCAACTGAATCTAGTTACGCAGCAGGCGTCGTCATCGACTGCGAAGGTATCGCTGGTTGTGCAGTTTGCCGATTCGAAGGAAGAAATTATTCCAGTAACGAATATTCTTCGGGGGACGTGGAACATATCCAACGTCGATTTGAGCAAATTTGCTGGTAAAACCGCTACTTCAATCGGCTTGCGCTTCGAGGACGCGAAGGATTATCAGCTGAACCTGGGTTCGCTTTCACTGACGAGCGGAGCAGGTAAGCCTGACGCTCCTTCTGGAGTCAAGATTGACCGGGTTTATGACGATGGTCAGCTGGTGCTTTCGTGGGACAAGGCTGAGTATGGTGACGTGGTTAATTATCGCGTGACGGCTCTTGAAGAAACTGGAGAGTCGCATCTCTATGAAGGTTTTTCGCACCTTGTCTATGTGAAGAAAGCTCCGATTGGCAAAGTGACATATCGCGTTCAGGCCGTGGGTGCAGACGGCCAGTTCTCTGATCCGGTTGATATTCCCGTCGATATGACGAAAGCTCCGCGGGGACTCGCGGTGGCATCGCGTGAGGTAGCGGAAGTATCTGTTGCTGCGAACAAGATTAAGGGAACGGAAGCCTTGCGCACGGTTGCTGAGGGTAAAGAAAGTCTGACCGTTTCGTGGGACGGAAGCCAGATTTCTGACGACGATCCATGTCTTGTTGTTGCTCATTTACAGCATCGTGAATCAGGGCAGTTGAATGATTTTTCGTCGGTAGTTCCGTGTGCGAGTGGAAAGGCAACTGTATCAATACCTGTACGAGAGGGATATCCCGTCGATGTGACGGTTCGTCCGCAGAGTCTTTCGTATGGCGTGTCTGTGCGTGCTGATAGCGCGGATAGTCTCGCTCGGCCGTTGCCTGATTCTGATTTGAAGATTGAAGGTGGGAAGTATCGTTTCTTTAATCCGTCTACAACTGATTGGGCGGGTCTAGAAGTGAATTGGCGTGACAAGGATGGAAAGGAAACTGCTAAAACTGTTCACCTACGAGGAGATACTATTAAATCTCAGTGGGAATCACATCCGAAATCGGACTCTATCGTCCAGTGGAGAGAACTTCCTGCTCAGGAGGGAATCTTCGTCACGAAGCTAACTGATACCGCTGGGAATGTGACGACGCAAGAATGGACCATCAAGGATGGCGCATTAGTTTCTGTTGTGTCTGATCAAAAGGAAGCTAAGCCGACTATGGCAGATATTTATTCGCCTGGATACGAACCGGTTTCGCTTAAGCAAGGAGAAGAAAAACGGGTATCGCTCCAGTATGCGAAACTTCTTGCTCTTCCTGAGGGGACAACGTTTACTGCCCGGGAGATGCCTGCATTTGCATCTGTGGATAAAACGTCAGGGGATCTCATTTTGGCTGGTGATGCGAAGCCGGGACATTATCAAGGCACTATTGATGTTGTATACACGGACGGTTCCAGAGATGTTGCACTAGTGACGTTTGTCGTGGATAAGGCAGAGATGGCTCCGACTCCTGGGCCATCGGATCCTAGCCCAGCTCCTAAGCCAACCCCTACACCAGAAAAGCCCAAGTCTGTTCATGAAACCAGACATAAAACTAAAGAGAATAATTTAGCTAAAACGGGCATTTCTATTGGTGGGATAGGGCTGATTGCCGTTGGTTTGATCGCTGCTGGAGGCGCTATTAGACGTAGTCGGTGAACATAGGAATCCTAAGGGGGCTGTATCAGTAGTCCTTGAGGAGTGGTCGGGAAGGTCTTTGGATGTTCCCGACCACTTTTGTTTGTGTTGCGGGTGGTCGGGGTGGCTAGGCGGTGGCATGGGCTGGATGTGCGGGCTAGTTGTTGGTGTTTTCCTTTTCTTGTTCTGCTTTGGTGTTGTGGTGGTGGACTTTTCTGAGGTTGTGTCCTAGAGCGATCCACCGGAATTCTGTGGTGACTTTTGGTTTACCTCGTAGTGTGAACCTTGTGAAGTGATAGTTACGTTTAATGTCGCCAAAAACGGTCTCAACATCGACAGCTCGTTGCTTACGAAGGTGTTTACCGCTATCGGTGCGTAGATCTGCGGTGGCTTTGTCTTTGTAGGCTTCCCTGGTGGGATTGACAGCGATGATTTTACACAATCCGGGTCGCTTTGAGTTTGTGCATCTGGATTTGACAGGGCTCTCTTGACACGAGAGGCACTGGTATATTCGAGTGCTTGTCGCATATCCAAGGTCGCTTGTTTTATGTTAAGCGCGTTGATATGTCAGTGTCTGGTGGTTAGGGCATTGATATGTATCGGTGTCGTGATCATAGGGCCAGTTCGCGCTCCGGAATGGGTCATCGCACCATTTCTTATTTTTCATTCACCGGTAGAACTCGGCGTGTTTAACCAATGCCCGTACCTTGTGCTGGTCAAGGTAAGCATAGTTTTGTTCTGAACCGTATCCAGCATCAGCAATAATCGTTGTGGGCAAGGCACCAAGCTGGGATTTCAGGTGCTCGAAATGTTCACAATAGCGCAGGCAGTATCGCCAGGACGTTGATGGATCGTGGCGTCGATAATATATTGCCCGGAGGTACCAACTTGGATGTTGTAGGCAGCTTTGAGCTGACCATTTCCCATGTGGTCATCCTTCATTCGCATGAACGTGGCATCGGTATCTGTTTTTGAATACGATCCGCGCGAGCCAGCGATGCGTTCTTTAGTCTCGTATTCGCTAAGTTTTGGGCCCCGTTGTTTTTCCACAAGACGTTTTGTCTTTTTCAGGGACCGATCTTTTGGGTGAGTACTCAAATACTCATTAATACGAGCTACTGCTTGGTCCATCACCACCGAGTCGATCTCAGTTGGTGTTGGTAAATCGAAATCCTCATCAGCGTTAAGCTCATCGATCGCGGCAAGGTGAGCATGGATTTTTCTTGGAGCTTGCTCTTATACCGTGCTATAGATGTCGACCATACGAAGGAGTACTTATTAGCGTTGGCTTCGATCTTTGTCCCGTCAAGGAAATACGTCGACAAGTCAATATATCCACTTTGAGCTAAAACCATGATTGTTTGGGTGAAAATTTCTTCAAACACTGGCTCGATACGCGAAGAACGGAACCGGTTAATCGTGTTATGCGAAATCGGTGCCAGTCCAGTGAGTCACATGGCGTGTAAATCTTGCCTAGTGGCCTTAGCGATGTCTCGGGAAGAGTAGATGCCACTGGCATAGCTGTACAAGACGACCTTGAGCATCATCACTGGGTCATATGCAGGTGCTCCGCCTCCGGGATACAACCGATCCAGTAAATCACGGTCGACGTGATCGACTAGCTGATCAATGACTCGGACAAGAGCATCAGGGGCGATCAAGTCACAAACATCTGGGGGTAGCAACAATGGTTGATGCTGCATCACGGGCTTAAAACGATGGTCCACATTAACCTCCTCCACTACCCTAATTTTACCTTAAAACCCCGAAAAATCAACGAAAACAACGGTAGGAAACATGCCCATAAACAACAAAAAGACGAGGGACGAATCCCGGAAAATCCGAAATCCATCCCTCGTCAATCACAAGGCTTTTGGTACAGCCCCTACTAAGAAAGCGATAATGGTCGAGAGATTACTCTTCTTTTAAGTTTTAAATAGTAACTATCTATTGATGTAAGACGTGTGCATCGGTGTTGTTTTCGTTTAAATGTAAGTTATGTGAAATGGATTAAAAGTAATAAATGTCATTAATAGTTGCATAAAAATACGAATTAGTCACAAAGCTTAAAAGTGAAAAAGATAATTGGTATCGTAATTTTAGGAGATGTTTTGCCATCTGTATATAAAAGAAATGAGATGTGAAAATGAACGCGAAGCTTGACGCGAAGTCGAGGTTTGGTGATGTTTTCAAAAGTTCGTTCATCTTTGTTGCAGCCATTGTAGCGTTGGTGTTCGGGCCGTTGAGAGCGATTGCTGCTGATGCGGATCTATACGAGGCCTATCAAATTGGAACTGAAAAAGAAAGTACTAACCAGTTCTTTATGCGAGAGGTGGGAAAGGAGGAAGGGAAACCTGTTTACTGTGTTAACCTTCATAAAGAAAGACCGCCTGTTAAAGAGCGTCTGAATTCGAATACAGGTAAAAAAGAGTTTCCGCAATACGCTAAGCAGGATGCTACATCTGACTTTGCCAGGTATACGGACGGTGATAAATCTTCTTTGAATTCTAGGCTGATGTTTGCCTTGTGGAATGGTTACCCGAATGATGCGATGGGTCTAAAAGATGCTGGAGCCATCGACAATATTCAAGCCTTCACTAGTGCCACACAGCATGCTGTGTGGCATATTACTGACGGTTATGATTCACCTTTAGCAAGTCAAAATGACACCACAGCGAAGATCTACAAGGTTCTTATTGGGGAAGCTCAAGAGTTTGATTATTTTAATACAAAAATTAAGCCTCAGAAAGTTCCAACGGAGCTGAAGCTAAGTGTCTATGAACCGCTTAATAACGTCCCTAATGAAGGATATAAACAGTGGCAGAATTTGATTTCGACGGAATTTGTAAATGAAGTTGGTGAATCTGTCAAGCCGAAGCCAGTAAAACCTGGCGAAGGTGAAGGTGAGAAGTTCTTCGAGTTTTCCTTTAAAAAACTTGATATGGATAATAACGTTCCAGTTATTGGTGCAGGTCTAAAAATTCAAGATCAGAATAAAAAGGCAGGTGTTAAGACTTCGCTAGAAGGGGTCGGCACTAATATTCACCAATGGGATACAAGCGATACAGCGCAAAAAATCTGGTTGAAGCCTGGTGCGTATCTTCTTTATGAAACTAAAATTGCTGGCGGTTATGTACTTCCAGACTCGGGTTTGAAGACTCCACTAAACATGCTAGAAGTGAATGATGATGGAAAAGTCACACTTGCAGATACTGGATCAAAGTATGTGAAGACTGAAAACACCGCCATCAATGTTTACAACAAGCGTAATGCTGAAGTGCCGAAACCTAACTCTGCAGGAAAAAAGAAGATTCGAATCAGTAAGTTTGCTGAAGGTGCGACTGCTCAAGAGTTAAAAAATGCTGAATTGGCTCTCTATAAAGGTGAATATAGTCAGGAAGTACCGGGCGATATTGTTGCTATAAAGACGTGGATTTCTGGACCTGTGATAGACGTGGAACTCGATGAAGGTAGTTACACTCTGGTCGAGAAGAATGCTCCTGAGGGTTTTGATAAAGCTGAAAACATTGTGTTCAAAAACGAAAGTGGCAAGGTTTTTCTCAAGAATGGAGATCGTTGGTCTGAAACAACTAAGCTTGTTCCTGTAGATGCCACGCCTTTCAGAGCTTATAGTGATTTCAACGATGAAAGTACTTCGTGGAAAGGTACACCTTTTGGTAAGTTCTATTATATTGATCATGATAAAAAGAACGAGTCAGTTGATGGCGATGAAGTAATTTACTGTTTTAATGTCAACCGCAAAGCTCCAATGGAATCCTATGACTATGGAGAAAGCGTTAATGCGTGGGATAAAGTTGAGCCGAAGTTTAAGGCAGAGTACGATCAAAAATCTATGAAAGGATATGCGCACAAACCGCGGATTGAAGATCCACTAAAGTTTGGCGAGGCAATCCAACGTGTCATCTACGCAGGTTATCCGAAGAATGCGATGAAGTTTGGAGATGAATTAACTCCAGCGGCTTTCCGTACTATCACACAGTTAGCGATTTATAACTTCTCTGATTCTTTTGGGCTTGAGGAAATTGCAAAGCTAAATGAGAATGAAGCTCATGGATTTTTTGGAATTCTGAAGCCTGAAAACGTAAAAATCAAAGAAGCGTATGAAAAACTCATTCAATATGCTGTGAGCGATTCTGAACTTCCAGAAGATTCTCGCGTGCCTTTCTATGTGACCAATAACATTGAATATCAAAATTTCATAGGTACTTGGATGAATCCACAATCGGTTATTCCAGTTGTGGAAATGATTGACAAGGTAATTGTACCGCAGGATAAGGCTAAGACTGCTTCGGTTGTGTTCTCGAAGGTTGTTGCTGGTCAAGGTGATGAGCTTAAGGGTGCTTCCTTGAAGGTTGTTAAGGGTGAGAAGGCTGATGGTGAGGTTGTGAAGTCGTGGACTTCGACTGGTACGCCTGAAACTTTTGCTCTTGAGCCGGGTGTCTACACTCTTGTTGAAGATCAGGCTCCGCTTGGTTTTATGAAGGCTGAGGCTATTACGTTCCGTGTTGGTTTTGATAAGGATCATGCTAATGGCATGGTTGAGATCAAGGCTGGGGATAAGTGGACTCTTGCTAAGAATTCTGTTGTTGTGATGCAGGATAAGGCTAAGACTGCTTCGGTTGTGTTCTCGAAGGTTGTTGCTGGTCAAGGTGATGAGCTTAAGGGTGCTTCCTTGAAGGTTGTTAAGGGTGAGAAGGCTGATGGTGAGGTTGTGAAGTCGTGGACTTCGACTGGTACGCCTGAAACTTTTGCTCTTGAGCCGGGTGTTTACACTCTTGTTGAAGATCAGGCTCCGCTTGGTTTTATGAAGGCTGAGGCTATTACGTTCCGTGTTGGTTTTGATAAGGATCATGCTAATGGCATGGTTGAGATCAAGGCTGGGGATAAGTGGACTCTTGCTAAGAATTCTGTTGTTGTGATGCAGGACGAACGAGAGAAGACGCCAGATACTCCGACTAAGCCGGAAGAGCCGAAGACTCCAGAAGCTCCGAAGGTTGTTCCAAGTCCAAAGTTCGAAGACTCTAAGAAATCTGGTCTTGCTAGGACAGGTCTAGATCTTGGTGTTGCTGGAATGGTAGCAACAGGTTTGATTGCTGCTGGTGTTCTTGGCCTTGCTGCTCGTAAGCGTAACAAGGCCTGAAGAAACTAAAGTTTCTTAAATAAAGGGAGTGCCTGGGAAGAACATCTGCCCAGGCACTTTCTTTTTGGTAGTCGTTCAAGATAAACGTAAAGACCGCAAAAATCTGGGGAATATGGGGAAGTCTTCGCTATAGAGTAAGATCTCCCCGTATTTCCCGTATCTCGTTAGTAGCGTCACCAGCGACAGTGCCTTTTACTGCAATCGATCTATTCGACGCTGCATCCCATTGCACAAACCGCGCGAAATAAGATTGGTGCGCTTCCTGCTACTGAAATAGTCGATAAGCTTATGACTCAAGATACATCCAGGCATCCCCGCGCGTACGAACATACTGTGTACCAGCCCGAACAGCCATCGTCACGCCGCCATAACCAATCCACAAGATCACCATTCCCCAGATGTCCCCAAACACCTCAGGGAACCACAACACCACACCTGCAATCGGTGCAAACGCACACAAAGTCGCCACCATATACCACGCCAAACGCCGAGTATCGCCAGCCCCAATCAACACCCCGTCCAGCATGAACGCCAGGGACGCCACCGGCAATGCCAGAGCCGCAATCCACAGCACGGTTCGGGACAGGATGCGAACGTCGTCGTCACTACTCATCACCCACGGAACCACAAACGAAAGCGCCACCAGAAGTGCGCCCAGGCCGGCGCCCACCCAGAGGCCCCAGAGGACGCAGCGGTCGAGGATGCGGCGCACGCGCGCGTGATCGCCGGAACCGAGCGCCTGGCCCACGAGGATTTGCGCCGCGGTGGCAAGCGAATCCAGGCCGTATGACATGAAATTCCAGAGCGTCATCACGATTTGGTTTGTGGCCAGTGCGACTGCACCCAGGCCTGAAGTGGCGGCGATCAGCAGCAAGATCGCCGTGCGGAGCGACACCGTGCGGATAATCAGCGGGACTGCCTCTGACAGCGACCGTAGCACGCCCGCGCCAGACGGGAAAAGGGCCGCGTGGGCGGCGTGGGCGCGGCGGGCCACAATCCAGGCGAGTGCGATGCCCATGCAGGTTTGTGCGATTGCAGTTCCCAGGCCTGCACCCACAATCCCCAGGTCAAGGCCGTAAATCAGGAAGGCGTTGAGCGGGATATTTGCAACTGCACCGGCCGTGGCGGCGATGAACGGAGTGCGCGCGTCTGCAAATCCCCGTAACGTGCCCGTTCCCGCCAGCACCACGAGCATTCCGGGAAGGCCCCACGCGCTGGCATGGAGGTAGGAGACCGCTTGAGAAGCGACGGCGGGCGACGGGCCGAACCAGCCAATAATCGTTGCGCCGCCGAAGAAAAGTGCCAGCCCCAGGAGTGCGCCCAGGCCGAATGCTAACCACATCCCGTCCAGGCCAAAGCGGAAGCCTTCTTTATCATTGCCTGCGCCTACCGCACGGGCTGTTGCCGCCGTGGTGGCGTACGTGAGGAAAATACACAAGCCCACCAACGTTGTGAGAATCGTGGAGGCCAGCGACAGGCCCGCAAGCGGAGTGACACCGAGCCAGCCGATCATCGTAGTATCGGCGGCTACCAAGAGGGGTTCTGCGAGCAGTGCGCCCAATGACGGTAAAGCTAAACGGATAATTGATGAATCGACGTGTGTCAGATCGGCGTTCGCCACGCATGCCTCCTCAAGCAGGGATACGTCTATCTTACCTGTGGACTTTGTGGGGCTTAGGTGGAAAGGAAAACATGTAATTATCCACAGAGATTTATCCACATCGGTGTGGGGAACTCGCAATGGAAGATGTAACTTAACCACAGGTTCTCCACACAGGTGGAAAAGTTTGTGGCGGTTTTCCGCGCGAATTACATCAGATGTACACAGGCGTGGATAAGTTTCTGAAAATCTGTGGATAACTTTTGGTTTTTATCGCAGATTTATACACAGCTCCACAGGGTTTATCCACAAAATTACATAAAATAATCACACCGGGTGTGGAAAAAGATGTGATTCATGTGGGTAAATGACAAGAAAACCGTGTATATGGGTGTTGGTTTGTTAGCGAACGGTGGATATTGTGGTTAAACAGGCTGTGGAATCTGCTGGAGTGGTGCGAAGTGTATGGTCTGTTCGGGCTGCTGGTAGGTGCGGGGTGAGGTTGCCGGGTGTGGGGTGGGGCTGGCGGGTGAGGTTGGCGGGGGTCGGCGGTCAGGAACCTCAATGTGAAATTGCTGGGCAGCTGCTATGCTGCTTGAAAAATAGTGGATAATGGATGTTGTCCTGTGTGTTCATGAATTTGTGTAGATTAAAGGGTGAAGTCCACAAATTTATATTTTTTACATATAGATATATGAGGTTGATTAGTGAGTGACATGTCCAATTCCCAGTTTGAACGCACGCCGCCTCATGACATCGATGCCGAACGCTCGGTTCTCGGCGGAATGATGCTGAGCAAAGACGCCCTGGCAGATGTGTCCGAAATGCTCGATGCGCAAGACTTCTATCGTCCCGCACACGCCACGATTTTCACGGTTGTGATCAGCCTGTTCGGTGCGGGCCAGCCGGCCGATGCGATCACGGTTGCCGCAGAACTCCAGCGCCAAGGCAAGCTGGAACAGGTTGGCGGCCGCGCAGTCCTCCACGATCTCGTCTCATCGGTCCCAACTGCCGCAAATGCCTCCTACTACGCTACGATCGTCCACGAACAGGCGATGCTCCGCAGGCTGGTGGAAACAGGCACGCGCATCGCCCAGCTCGGCTACACCACGGACGGGGGAGATGTTGCCGAACTCCTCAACCTGGCGCAGTCCGAAGTGTATTCGATGAGCGATTCGAAAACGTCCAACGAATACGCCTCGCTGTACGAAATTATCCCTGGCCTGGTTGAAGAGCTGGAGATGAATTCGGCGCGCGATGGCCAGCTGGCTGGTTTATCCACAGGCTTCCATGATCTGGATAAGGTGCTGCTTGGCCTGCGCCCGAATCAGATGATTATTGTGGCGGCCCGCCCAGGTATGGGTAAAACAACGTTGGCGATGGATTTCTGCCGCCACATTGCGATCCAGGAGAATAAGCCGGTTGCGTTCTTCTCACTGGAAATGAACCGTAACGAATTGGCGATGCGCATGTTGTCGGCGGAGTCGGAGGTGTGGCTGTCGAAGCTGATTTCTGGCGAACTTGAGCAGCGTGATTGGGAGCGTATTTCGCGCACGCTTGAACGGGTAAATCAGGCGCCGCTTTATGTGGATGATTCGCCGAATCTTACAATGATGGAGATCCGTTCGAAGGCGCGCCGGATGCGCCAGCAGCACGGCATTCAGTTGATTGTGATTGATTACTTGCAGCTGCTTACGTCGGGTGGCCGTAGTCCGGAGTCGCGTCAGCAGGAAGTGTCGGAGTTTTCGCGTTCGATCAAGCTTCTGGCGAAGGAGTTGGAGATTCCGATTATTGCGATCGCCCAGCTCAATCGTGAAACGGAACGCCGTGATTCGAAGAAGCCGCAGGTGTCTGATCTTCGTGAATCGGGTTCGTTGGAACAGGATGCGGATGTGGTTATTTTGATTAACCGCCCGAAGGATCGCGATGAGATGGGTGCGTTGCCGCCTGCCCAGGTGATTGTGGGTAAGAATCGTTCAGGCCCGACTTCTGATGATATTGAGCTCGAGTTCCAGGGTTCGCTTACGCGCTTTGCGAATTACGCATCGGCGGAGGATTATTAGGCCGACGCCGGACTGCCCGCTTCCTCACCCGAGTTCGCTGGCGAGCCGGTGAAAGTAGGTGCGTTGGACGTCGATTGCTTCACGCCATAGGCGGGTAGCAGTTGGAGTGGAGCATTCGGTTGTCCACAGGGCGTCTAGCCGCGGTAGGTAGGTATTAAGCCAGTCGCGTTGTTCGGCTGTGGATTTTTCCATGAAGCGCACGTATTTGAGGGTGTCGGCAACGCGGTAGGCGCCGAAGCGATCGATGTTGTCGCAGTCTCCGATGGAGCGTGCGAGCAGGCTGGGTTCGGATTCGAAGGTGAGGTAGGGGCGCCCGTAGGCGTCGCAGCAGGTGCCTTCGTTATCGGTTCGCGCGTTCCACAGATCGTCTGTGTGCATGGCGATTCCTTGGGTGATGTCCGCGCGTTCCGTATCGCTTAGCCCCAGTTCACATAGGAATTTATCGACGACGATCGCGCCCGCCCGCCCGTGATCTACCGGCACTTGTGAATCGAATTTTCCGGTGTCGTGGAGCAGGCACCCCAGCGCGAGCAGATCTTCGTCCAGGCCTTCACTGCGGGCCACAACCCGCCCGATGCGGGCAACGCGTAGCGAGTGTTCGAATCGGTAGCGGCGTGATCCGAGGCTGACGGTCTGGCCGTCAACTTTCCGATCGTCGGACATGAGGTAGGCTTCAAGAAACTTGAGTGCGGGTGCGAAGGCGTCACGGGCACTGATTTCAGAGTGTGTATTGCCCATGGCCATCACAGTTTTGCGAAGCGATCAGGGTGTGGGCCCATGCGGCCGGATTCGCCGCGATCGAGGCTTCGAATCGCGGCTAAGTCGGCCGCATCCAGCACCACGTTGAACGAGTCAAAATTTTCGCGTTGGCGGGCCAATGTGGAGGCCTTTGGGATGGCAACGAAGCCTTCGGCGCGATGCCAGGCCAGAACAATTTGTGCCGGGGTAGCGTTGTGTTTGCTTGCGATCTCCACGATCACGGGATCGGCCAGATCGGTGCCGCGCCCTAATGGAGACCAGGATTCCACGGTGATGCCGTGTTCACGGCAGTAATCCACAACGGCCCGGTTCTGGAAGTAGGGGTGGATTTCGATTTGGTTGATGGCAGGAACGCTTGTGCCGTTGGCAGCCAGTTTTTCCAAATGTGAGATCTGGAAGTTGGACACGCCAACGGATCGTGCCCGCCCGTCTGCCACAAACGATTCCAGCACACGGAAGGTGCTGGTGAAATCGCCGCCGTACAGCATTTCTAGCGGCCAGTGTATGAGGAAAAGATCCACGTAAGAGGTGCGCAAATCTACCAATGACTGCGCAAAAGTACGCCGAGCATCGGCTTCCTCATGGTGAGGATTATTGAGCTTGGTGGTCACAAAAAGGCTGCCGCGCGGCACGCCAGATTCCACGAGCGCCCGCCCAACTCCGGCCTCATTCCCGTACATTTGAGCGGTGTCAATGTGCCGGTATCCTACCGCTAGCGCCTGGGTGACAACGCTAGGCGCATCGGCCGGATCAATCTTGTAGGTGCCGAAACCAAGAACGGGGATGGGCCGGCCGGAGTTGAGCGTGATGTTCATGAGCGTGTTTCCTCGATTGGTGATTCGTTACGGAGGCGTGGAACGCAGGTGAGTTCGGGCTTCACGCCAACTTTATCGGCGTAGAATGCCCTGATCTTGTCCATATCTTCTTCCATGTTGCCGGTGAGCATCATGGAGCCTTTCCAGCCGTAGCGTTTGGTTGTAGAATCCACAAACCCGAACACCACGGGGATCCCAGCTTCGTACGCCATGTGGTAGAAGCCTGATTTCCAAAACTCGCGCCGCCCGCGGGTGCCTTTAGGAGTGACGCAGAGCGTGAAATCGCTGGCCTTGCGGGCTTGTTCAGCGATGCTCTGAACAAGCCCGTGGTTCGAGTTCCTATCTACCCCAACCCCGCCTACCGCGCGCGCAATCGGCCCGATCGGCCCGTTGATGATGGAGTTTTTTACGAGGAAGCGCAGATCACGCCCGACATCCCAGAAAGCAACGATCATGTAGACGGCGTCCCAATTGGATGTGTGGGGTGCGCCGATAAGGATTGCCTTGGGTGGGAGCGGTTCGACATCCATCTGCCACCGGGAGAATTTTTGGAATGTGCGGGAAATAAACCGCTTGAAAGACATAGGGTTCCTTATTTACTTGTGGTTTTCTGCGCGTTGGAGTTCTTGGTTAATGATTCCGATGAATTGGTCGGCTGGGTAGGCGCCTGGAACGAAGGAGTATCCAATGAGGAATGCCGGGGTTCCGGTGATTCCGAGTGATGTTCCGCGGCTACGTTCGGTATCGACTGCCTTCACTGTTTCTGGATCCTTCAGATCTGCTGCGAATTTTTCGGTGTCCATGCCGATTTTCCCGGCGAGTTCCGTGAGCGCTTCAGGTTTTGCTTCGGGTGCGTTTGCGAAGAGTTCATGATGGTATTCCCAGAATTGGTTTTGTAGTGCAGCTGCGTGGGAGGCTTGCGCGATGAGGACAGATTCGTCGCCGAGCACTGGCATCGAGTTGTATTCGATACGGATTTTTCCGGAGTCAATGAAGTCTTGTAGCTTTGGGAGAGTTTCAAGAGACCATTGGCGGCAGTGCCCGCAGCGATAATCCGAATACATTTCAATGATCACGGGCGCGTCCACGTTTCCGAGCGCACGCGGATCGTTCGATTCCTTGCGGTGTTGTTGTTCGATTATCGCTTTAATTTCTGGGGTCAGTTCCTTTTTCGTTTCCGTGTTTTCCTTTGGTTGCGACGTGGACGACGACGGGGCCGCCGCTTTCCCTTCCTTGGACGATAGGGTGCCGGAGACGACAAAGCTGAGGACGAGCACTGCTACTGTGAGCAGGGCGATCAACGCGATGATGATTGTACGGTTGTTTTTTGGTGTATTTGCTGGCTGACTCATATTTCTTTTACCCTATCTGCGATCCCGTAACGGAGCCTGCTGACATCGCAATGTGGCGAAGCATATCTAGCCTAGTAGAGAGTGGGACATCTGCACCAATGCTCACCTTTGCTCCCAGTAAAGACACAGGATAGGCGCGGGCAGCGGTGGCAACAGCGTCTACCCGGGCAGCGGTCATGAGCGATGTTGGTTCGTCCTCATGCAATGGCACATGATCGTCATTCCAGGCCGGGCCAAAGCTGTTGGGCTGATCGTGAGCGCCAGAGAAAATAACACCGCCAAGAACGCCAGCATCGCCAGCTACCTGAACGTGAGCCAACGGAGTATCCGGATTACGGCCTTCAATCGCGGAACGGCCCCAATTAATCACCACCTGGATCCCATGATCGGCGGCTACACGCATCTCATCTGCCAAACTCAAAAAGCCCTTCTGCGGATCCTGACCCTCGATAAACTCATCCTGATGCTCAATCACTAAACGAGCACCATCCCAATCCCATTGAGACGCCACTTCTAACGAACGAGCAAACGCATCCGCATGAGCACCACCAGTAGGTGCAGAATGCAACGCAACATGGGTAAACACCTGCCGATTCGCGGCATCATTCACCTCTTTAATAGCCCACGATGCATTCAATAAATAATCGAGAGCGGCAGCGCGCCCGCCGCCGTCGTTCGACGCCAAACCAAACCCCGAATTCTCACCCAACTTGTGCATCACACCAGGAATCGGAGTCAACATATTTGTGGAAAAATGTTCGGAAAGTTGGGACGCAAACCATTCCACGTCGTCAGAAATACGCGCGCGGAACGGAATCTCTAAGCCGTTCACCCACGGCTGGGCAGCCAGCGCGCCATAAAAATCTTCCTGCTCAGAACGCGAAGCAGGCAACGATGCGTACGCACCAACAATAAACGGAACTGCCACAAGAAACCTTCCCATCAAAAACGCAAATATGGTTTAAGTTTACGGCGAAGCCAAGAAAGGTGGTATTTTGACAAGCATGAGAGGCGGAATATCCCACTGGCGAACAATCATCAGCATGATCATCGTAACCACGATCGTCTCCATTGGATTCTGGAGCACATACCATCTGGCCGTTACCGACCAACTGAACCTCGATACGCGCCGCGATTCAACCATTACGTACCGGACCCACAACATCGCCGAATCGAGAATCTACGTCTCAGACTATATAGGCGACCAAGCCAACACGTTCGCGCTCATGAGAACTCTGCCGCTCAGTGACAAAATCGCACTCCTCGGAATCGTGGATCAGGGCGTCACCGTAAGCCTCCACTCAGTTAACCTCCACGATGAAGCCATACAACGCGACATCCTCTATTCGGCAGCCGTCCTCACCGCAGTAATCAAAGACGCCAAATATGTGGCCTACCAAAGCGGAACACTCCACATCGAAGTCACGCGAAACGACGTAGTTTCCTTTATTCCAGACGGCGCCCTCACATCCTTCGACCAACAAACATGGGATCGCGTCCGCCGCGCCGTACCCGAAGCCGTCCCGTCACTCATTGAGGTACGGAACACCACCGTTAAGATGAGAGAACCATAAGCAAGCTCCCGTAAACTGAAACACATGGACCATCTTGGAATAAACGCAATCCACCCAACCGCGCCCGAATACCTCACCGCGGCGGCACTCTTCACGGCGCCAATCGACGTCGGCGCCGCCGTTGCCCGAATCCGCGAACTCTGGGGCGAAGACATCGATCCCCAATGGGTGAACATTGACGCCGCCCAAACCGGCGGCCTCAGCGGCGAACTCCTCACCTTCCAACTCCAAGGCGTCCATGTGATGATTACGCCTGTTGTGGGGCAGCTCCAGATCGATAAAGGGCAGCTGCCGGAACACCACACGCACGTGGCAATCACGCTGTTCGCGCCGCTTTCCGGCCTGGAAGACGGAAAGATCGCCGGGGAACACCAGATGCGCGGCGAAAACGCGAGCGAACTCATGCGCCGGCACCGGATGGTGTCCGCCCACATCGCCTACACGCAGGTGGCCGATGCGCTCATGCGCGAAGATGCCGCGATCGGCGTGTACCGGCACGAACTGGGCGTGATCCACCCACCGCAGATGGTATCGGCGTTGGCGGATTCGCTGACTCACGGCCAGGCCCCGCTGCCGTTGTGGATCAACGTGCGGTTGGGGGATGGGCCAACCACGCGCGCCCGCACGCTCGGGCTACCATTGTTTGGGCACCTGGATCTGGAAGTGACTGGCGATGGGCGAACGTTAGAAGAAACGGCCGCGGTAGTGGAATCTACCGCGAACTATATTGTGATGGGCGATAGCTACTTATTGCCTGGGCAAACGATCGGTGCAGGTGACGGTGGCAGCTATCCTGTGACTCAAGAAGTATCTGTGGCTGACGGCAGTACAGTAATTCGAATTGTGATGTGAGTTCTTCGGGAGGAACGTGATGAGTTTTTCACTTGATACACGGCTAGATGGGCAGCTTGGGCGCACTGGCACGATTCACACCCCGCACGGGGATATTCAGACTCCGGCTTTTATTCCGGTGGCAACGAAGGCCACGGTGAAGTCGGTTCTTCCTGAGACGATGCGGGAAATCGGCGCGCAGGCCCTGTTGTCTAACGCGTACCACCTGTATTTGCAGCCGGGTTCGGACGTAGTGGACGCCGCGGGTGGCGTGGCTGCGTTTGAAAACTGGCACGGCCCAACGTTCACCGATTCCGGCGGTTTCCAGGTGTTGAGCTTGGGTTCTGGGTTCAAGAAGGTGCTTTCTGAAGAGTTCAACGGGAAGGCTCACGTGGACGGCCAAGTGGCCACCAACAAGGAGCGGTTAGCGAACGTGGACGACGACGGCGTGTGGTTCCGTTCCCACCTGAACGGTTCGAAGCATCGTTTCACGCCAGAAGTGTCGATGCGGATCCAGCACGAACTGGGTGCGGATATTATTTTTGCGTTCGACGAACTCACCACCCTGCTTAATTCCCGCGGCTACCAGGAAGAAGCCTTGGAACGTACACGCCTGTGGGCGGAACGGTGTTTGCGAGCACACAAAGAGCTGACCGAAGAGCGTGCAGACAAGCCATACCAGCAGCTTTTTGGTGTGATTCAAGGGGCGCAATACGAAGATTTGCGCCGGAAGGCCGCCCGCGATTTGGGAAGCATGGAAATCGACGGCCAACGGTTCGACGGCTTCGGCGTTGGCGGCGCGTTAGAAAAAGAAAACCTGGGCACAATCGTGCGCTGGGTGAACGAAGAACTTCCTGAAGATCGTGCCCGTCACCTACTGGGAATCTCCGAACCTGACGATCTGTTCGTGGGTGTGGAAAACGGCGTCGATACGTTCGATTGTGTAAACCCATCGCGCGTGGCACGCAACGCCGCGATCTATTCGCCAGACGGGCGCTTCAACGCAAACCGCGCCCAATACAAGCGCGATTTTTCGCCGCTCGTGGAAGGTTGCGAATGCTACACGTGCACGCACTACACGCGCGCCTACATCCACCACCTGTTCAAAGCGAAAGAAATGGTGGTCAATACCCTCACCACCATCCACAACGAACACTTCACCATCAAACTAGTTGATGACATCCGTGCTCACATGAAAGCCGGCACCTACTGGGAATTCAAGGAAGAAACCCTGGGCCGATTCTACGGGACAAAGAACAAGTAGGGGTTAGGGGATCGCCGGTGGCCGGTGATCCCCTAAATACTAGCGAATCTTAGAATTCGCGCGTGCTGGATTCCTGGAGGCGGGCAAGCGTGTCGGCATCCGGGAAACCGGTGATGTTCCAGCGCGGCGGCCAGGCGTCAGGATCGCGTTCGAACCCGGCCGGCCACACATCGCGAGCAACGTGTGAACGTAGCGTAATGTTGATGGCCGGTTCGTTTTCCCACGGGTGTGGGGATTCTTGGCGGGTGAACGTGATCATGTCCGTGTCTGGGATAGATCCGGAGGAATCGCTGGCATCCCACGTGGTGACGCCCACGGATTCGCCTGAGTCAGTTTCCATGATGCGGTAGTCTTTGAGGCTGCCAAAATTGCCCCAGCGGCTCATGATGTCCGTTTGAGCCGAATAGATGGCGCGGCGATGATCCGTGCGTAGGGCGCTGAGTTCGCGGGAAAGTTCATCGCCTGGGAACGGAACCCATTCGCGCCAGCCATCCGCGGCGAGCGTGTGGGGGAGTGGGTAGACCATCGATTCCGTATCGCTTGCGTCGCGTAGTGCTTTGACGACGTCGATCAGGTGCGGATCGTCCGCAAACACAATATAGAACTGTGTGCGTGAGGCGGGGATAAACAGCGGAATATCGCCGGGGCGATCTGCGGTAATGTGCTGGGCGATATTATGCATCATATCTACGTCGCACCACCACGATAACTGGAGGCCCTCCGGCTTCATGAACGCGATAACCTGGGCGCCTCCCACGTTTGCCACACCCATCTCAATCAAGTGACGCTCTTCGCCGGTGTAGGAACGAAGGTGGGAAACGGCGTCGGACATAACTTCGCCAATCTCCCGCATATCTCCGGAAAGCTGCGAATAAAACAACGGAAGGTGGCCTTGGGTGGTTTCGCGTGCCAAGCCAACCGCGATGAAATCCGTGAGTGGCAGGTAGACGATCGAATCTCCGTCGTGGTGGGAACGTAAGAAATATGGCGCGGAATCGACCAGCGGGATCAGACGGGACTGTTCAAGTTCTTGGGCTGAAAGCGGTTCAGGATCTGGGGCCGGAGGCAAAACGTCCGTGCCATGATCGGTGTTGAGGAGGCTCGGATGCGGGGAGGCGACCGGAAGATCCGCGGGGGCAGCCGTGGGGGCCGGTGGTTCTGCTGGCGGGGTTGCCTGGGCAATGCCGATTGTGAGGAGGCGGTTGAGGATATCGGTGCGCGCCGATTCTTCCGCGTCTTCGCGGATAAGTGCGCCTGGCCGGAACCGGAATGATCGCCCATCGGCAAGCAAAATATCCAGCCACTCATCGCTGGCCGAAATCACGGCGTCGTGTAATTCCGGATGAGAAGAAGCTACCTTGTGTGCCCACGTCATAAAATCCATATGTCTATTCTTCCACGAACTTGGGGTATGCCCAAAGGCGCTTTGAGAAAACAACATAAGGCAACGCGGGACTTTGGGAACGCGAGAATAGCGAAAAACAGGGTAACCTTGGATTTGTTCCCTATTTATTTACTTGTGTGATGTCCCGAAAGGAATTGCGGTGCCAAGAATCTCAGCTCCTACAGTTAAAGAGCATCACGATATCGTGTTCGAAAAGCTCATTAACTCAGCCGAAGAAATTCTTCGGTCCCCGGAAAAGCCGTCGTTTACAGCGGGTGCTGTGGCGAAGAAAGCTGGGATTGCTCGTAATTCTATTTATCGTTACGTGCCGTCGGTAGATCACCTCCGCCTATTGGTGTTGGAACGTTACCTTCCTGTGTGGAAGGAGCGTGCAACGGCCGCTATGGAACAGGCTGATTCTTCTGCGGATAGACTGATTGCTTTAGTAGAAGTCAGTATGGAACTAGGTGCGGAAACTGGCCACCAGTGGCTGATTAACGTGCTGAAAGCTACCAAAATGACTCCCGAAGCGTTCGAATCGATGGAAAGCCTGCCGCCGTCGGTAGTGCATTTCCACCGTGAACTGGCAATGATCGTCGTCCAATTGTGGCAAGAAATCGATCCGGCTGGGGCGGCAATGAACGCCCGTATTACGCGCAGCCTGATGGATTGTGGCTTGCGTGCGTTGGATGATGGCCTGGCATTGGAAGACGTTCGCTCCTCTGTGCTAGATGCCGTTCGCTCGCTGATTAAGGCGTGAACTTTTCAGATTTATTAACTGATCCGCCGGCTTTGCCGGTGTGCTCGGTGATCCCTGATATTGCCGAAACAGAAGGAAATGTTGTTATTGCTGCGCCTCCGGGCAGCGGTAAAACCACGATTGTTCCTGCGATTTTTGCGGATCTTTTGCCTGGTTCGAAGGTGATTGTGGTGCAGCCGCGGCGCGTGGCTGCACGCGCCGCCGCGAAGCGGATCGCATCGTTGCTCGGTGAACCTGTGGGGGATCGGATCGGTTTTCGAGTCCGTGGGCAGAGCATGGCCGGGCGGTCGATTGAGATGGTGACGCCTGGCGTCATGTTGCGCATGATTCAGTCCGATCCCGAGCTGTCCGGGGTGGGGTGCGTTATCGTCGACGAAATCCACGAACGCGATCTGGAAACCGATCTGGTGACCGCTTTTGTGTTGGATATTCAGGAATCATTGCGTCCGGATCTTCGCTTGGTTGCGATGTCAGCTACCGTAGCGTTGGAGCAGACCGCCGCGTTGTTGGGTGGCTGTGTGGTGAATGTGCCGGGAGAGATTCATCCGGTTGATATTCACGACATCCCCGGCCCTCAACCGTTGAGCCATACCCGTTCTGGTGCGATTGTGGTGGCGAACGATTTTATTGAGCACGTTGCGCAGGTGGTATTCCGCGCCCGCCGCGAGTGTTCTGGGTCCATTTTGGTTTTCGTTCCGGGCGTTCGTGAGATTTCCGCGGTATCAAGCCGGTTGAGTGGCATGGATATTCCTGTGATGGCGCTGCATGGCCAGTTGGGTTCGCGCGAGCAGGATTGCGTGCTTGAGTATCGCGGGGATCGCGTTATTGTGGCAACCGCGTTGGCCGAGTCCTCATTGACGGTTCCGGGCGTCCGCGTGGTTGTGGATTCTGGGTTGGCTCGCGAATCGCGCGTGGATTCTGGCGTGGGTGGTTTAGTTACGGTTTTTGCGTCGCAAGCATCGATGATTCAGCGTGCCGGGCGCGCGGGCCGCGAGGCTCCCGGCGTTGCGTATCGCTGTATTCCGCTTATTCGCGCGGAAAAGTATGCCTTGCCTGAGATTCGCACCGCCGATTTAACCGATGCCGTGTTGCAGTGTTCCGCGTGGGGCGCGCCGCGCATGAGCGGCTTGCGTTTGCTGGATCCGCCGCATCCGGGCCACCTCGATTTCGCATGCAGCGAGTTGCGTTCCTTGGGTTTGATGAACGACGACGGTGCGGTCACGCCCCTTGGCAGGCGCGCATCGACTTTCCCTTTGGGGGCCCGCGAAGCACGGGCGTTGATTGACGGATGCGACTATGTGGGTGTTTCACGTGGAACGGACATATGTGCCTTTTTGTCTGCGGATATGCGTATCGATAACGCCGATCTTCCAGCAACGATCAGGCGTGGCCGTAACTCGGATATCGAACGCGAAGCACGCCGTTTGAGGAAACTGATAGCCGACGCGGGTGTGAATGTTTCACGTGAAACGGGAACCTGGGCCTTAGACGATGCGGTGGGAATCGTCGTCGGCCTGGCACATCCCCAGTGGATCGCGCGCGCTCGCGGGCAAGGATACGTACTTGCGAACGGGCGCGGGGCAGTGCTGCCAGAAAATTCGCCGCTGGTGGGCGAAGAATGGCTGGCTATCGCAGATCTTGGGCACACTCAAGGCCGATCGGATGCGATGATTTACGCGGCCGCGCCTATTGATGTGGAGACTGCGGTGATGGTAGCGGAACACCTCATCACGGAAACTGTGGAGATCGTGGACGGAGGCGAAATCCGGGGCGTGAATATTCGGCGGTTGGGAGAAATCGAACTGAGTCGTACCGACGTCACACTCTCCCCAACGCAACTGGTAGAAGTTCGAAAAGCTGCCGTTCGTCGTCGAGGGATCACCGGACTCCCGTGGACTGACGCAACTTCCCAGGTCAGGCAACGAATAGCGTTCCTGCATGCGGCATGCGGCGAACCCTGGCCGGACGTCAGTGACGCTGCGCTCGACGCAACCCTAGACGATTGGCTGCTCCCGTTCGTCACCGCACACGGAATCGATCTCCCGGCAGCCCTCAACGCACTCAAGCCCTGGGAAACCGGGCACCTCTTCGACGAACTCGCCCCAGAACGAATCGCCACGCCGCTCGGAACCTCGCGGCTCGACTATTCCAGCGGAAAACCGCGCGCAAACATGCGCATCCAAGAAGCCTTCGGCTGGGAGAAAACCCCGGAAATCTGCGGAATTCGCGTGACGCTCGAACTCCTTTCGCCCGCCCGGCGGCCACTCGCCATCACCGATGACCTAGAATCATTCTGGGCCGGACCCTACCACGGCGTGCGGGCAGATATGCGCGGCCGCTACCCCAAACACCCCTGGCCCGAAGATCCCGCCCACGCACAAGCAACCCGGCGCACGAAAAAGCGCGATGCTGAAAGGTGATTTGTAACCTTCAGTAGGGTATTAAATGGCTTATGTTGAAGAAGCATTGGTGTACGGTCGATCGAGTGGATTAAAAATCCGCTATGTGACGATTTTTCATAAGACCATTTCACAAAAATTCACTTCCACCTTTTTCAAGATATTTACCCGTAGGCTGGAGAAAAACGACAGGATGGCTAAGCAAGGGCATTCTTATTACCCGCCAGGATCTCACAGAAGCTGCAGAACAGCAGTTTGCATTACTTGCTCATCAAAATTATTTACAACACTTACAAGAAAGTGCGTTTACTACACAGTTAGCAGAGCTGTGGGGAGAGATTAATGTTGTCCACTTCCACTGCATAGATTATGGCAAGAACCATTACGTACAGAATTTGTTAACGCACTTACTCTCAAATAACAGGGAGTAACGATCAACTCGCAACTGTTTTGCGTAAAGCTATTAATCCATTCGAATCAAACATGGATCTGGCCCGGGCTGAAAAAACTAGACCATCTGGCTTGAGAGTGTCTTCCGTGACAGCCCCGGTTGGGGCAGGAAGATTGGAGAGCATGAAGAAGTTCTCGAAGCACACACCCGAACAAATCGTGGTGAAGCTCGACAAGGCCAGGTCCTTGAAGGAATCTGGCAGCACCGTGGCAGAGGTTTGCCGTGAGCTTGGCATCAGTGAGGCAACGTATCACCGGTGGCAGAGACAGTACGGCGACATGACTCGCAGTGAAGCACGGCGGTTCAAGGAGCTGCAGGAAGAAAACGAGAAGCTCAAGCGGTTGCTTGGGGAGGCTGAACTCGAAAAGTCGCTGCTTAGGGAGTTAGCAGAGGGAAAATTCTGACCCTGGCACGCAAGTACGAAGCGATTGACCATGCCCTATCGTTGGGGTACTCAGTGCGCTTGGCATGCCGCGTTGTCGGGGTTTCCCGCGGGGCGTACTACAACGCCCGACGCCACACAACCGGGCCTTCTGCCACCGACAAGCACGCCTCGTTGCGTAGCTGGTTGGTGACCTTCGCTGCATCCCATCGTCGCTGGGGCTACCGCCGCGCGTGGGTTAAGGCTCGTGAGGCCGGGTTTGACTGCGGCCGCGATGTCGTGCGCCGCATATGGCGCCAGGAGGGTCTGCGGGTGTTTCCACGCAAGGCTCCCAAGCGGCGGTGTCTGCCCCTATCCACCCCTCGGGTTGAGCCAGCTGCGTGTCCCGGTGATGTGTGGGCATTGGACTTCCAGTTCGACACTGACTACCACGGTAAGACGTTTAAGATCTGCAACGTCATCGATGAGTTCACACGTGAGCACGTGGGATTCGAGGTCGGGCGGTCTATTACCGCCGTGTCAGTCATTGAACTGTTGAGCAATCTTGCTGCCTCCAGAGGTGGCCGTCCGCGAGTGTTGCGCATGGATAACGGCCCTGAGTTCATCAGCCACGAGCTGAACAAGTGGGCAGCCAAGGAGGGCACTGTTGAGGCGTTCATACCACCAGGAAGGCCATGGCACAACGGATTCGTGGAGTCGTTTCACAACCGCCTCCGCGATGAGCTACTCGAAGACGAGATGTTCGACGACCCGGCCCACGCCAGCCACTGCCTCAGGTTGTGGTCAAAGCGCTACAATACGTGTCATCCGCACTCAAGCTTGGGCTTTGTCCCGCCAGCGCAGTACGCCAAACAATGGCACCTAACCCAGGGAGGCCCTCAAGCCGCCCGGTCCTAGATTTCAGCCCGCTCCAGATCCGGTGCGAACAAACCCAAAAAATAAGGAATATATTATCCATCGTCTTAGTGAACGTTTTGAATATTAAGGCCTTTGGAAAAGAGAACCGACTGAACCTTTTATGCCGCGTCGGCGCGTAACCTGTTATATGCGGCCATGCCCAACATGAAAAGCCCGATAACACTCAATAACGCTCCTGTTGAAGCATAGATGAGGCGATTATCCAACACGTCCAAGATAAATAGTGCTTGGGTGTCCTCACCTTCTACGGCCGCTTCCATGAACATTGTTGCGTTATAAAAACTGTTCAATGATGCGATGAGTATTATAACGCCAGCAAAGACACGAAGCGGAATCGGTCAAGAAATTTCTTGATCCTCCGAACGTCACTGTTTCGATGCTAAAACCCTATCATTAGCAGAACAGGGTGATCTTACGAACTTACAAAAAACTCACTTATTTCCGGAGATAGGGTCATATATGAGCCTATCTCCGGGTGTGGGTGAATTTTGCGTAAGAAATCGATAATAGGCGAGCGCGGTGGAGGATTACTTCACCTGCCAGATGCTGAAACCGCATGGAAGTTCAGGCATGAGTTCGCCAGCAACAAGATCGGCTCCTAATAGACTCGTTCCGGTCATGCTAGAAACTAAGGGAGCGTGGGCGGCGCCGGTATCCCGTGGCTTCAATCGGTACTGGCGGTTGCTGGCGAAATCGTGAGTGGCGATGCCGGCGGTCCTGATTATTTCGAGAATAGTGGCAATATTTGCCACTATTCCGGCTATGGTCAGCATTACCGAACCGTAAGTATGTAATCGTGGATAAGTATGTGCATAGAACCGACGCTGAGGTGCTGGTGGGAACCGGACTAGGCGCAGCTAAGCTCTGGTGAGGGCATGCAGAATTGGTAGTAGAGCCCGCCCCACCATCTCGACTACACTAGAACCATGCGCAGATTACTTTTTGATCTTTTCGGTTTGTTTATGAAAGCCCAAAACGAATCCGGCATGGCAGGCATTCACGAAGCGGCCCGGATTCGCGAACTAGGTATTGACCCGCATGAATTCGACCTAGCCTACCGGGAACTGCGCGATCCGTTGGATGCGAACACCCAAGATTTCGAACAATACATGGCCGCAATGGGCGAACGCCTAGGCGCTGATTTCTGTGCCATTCCAGGCCTAGTTGAGGCCACCGAACAAGCCGATGTTGATTCCTGGTCCGCCCACCACCCTGACATGGTTGCCTGGCTAGAACACATGCACCGCGATGGCCAAGCCCCCGCAGTCCTCTCCAACATCCCACGCACACACCTAGGCTGGGTACGCGAAAACAAGCCGTGGATCACCCTGTTCGAACCAGCATTCTTCTCATGCGACCTGGGCCTAGCCAAACCAGACCACGCCATCTACCACCACGCGATCAACCACCTAGGTGGAACCGGCCACGATATTCTGTTCTTCGACGATACGTACGCGAACGTCGTCGGCGCCCGTGAAGCAGGCCTACGTGCCGTCCACTTCACCGGAATCGAACAAGCGCAACGCGACGTCGCCGCATTCCTCGCCGGAGCAGACCTCGGCCGCGAGTAGGAGGTAAAGTTAAGTGCGTGAATAAACCTCAGCACCCACTTTCTCGCGCCGCACACCGTACCCTCCCAGCCACAACCCCCGAAACCGCGGGGCTGCTGGACTGCGATTATTTCACCACCGGCCGCTGCCATTCCTGCACCGACATCACAGTGCCATACCCGGAACAGGTAGCGAAGAAGGTGGCGCGCGCTCGCGAACTGATCCCGGCGCGAGTGTGGGAGGAGCCGTTTATATCGGAGATCGAAGGCTACCGGAATAAGGTCAAGCTGGTTGTGACCGGCACCGCGAACCAGCCGAAACTCGGGATTTTGGGTGCGGGCGGCGGGGTGGATCTGCGCGATTGCCCGCTTCCCAGCACTGGAATCCGCGGCGCGATCCCGTCCATCGCGCGCTTCATCACCGCCTGCGGCCTGGACCCGTATTCGCCTGCCACAGATCATGGCACGCTCAAGTACGTGATTATCACCGAATCGTTCGACGGCGAACTGATGGTCCGCTTCGTCGCCCGCCGCCGTGGCGTGCAAGGGATTTTGTTCAAACGCCGTGCTGAATTGTTGCGCGAGGTACCGAATATTCGCGTCGTTTCGCTGAACGTGCAGCCGGAGCGCAAGGCGATCATCGAAGGTGAGGAAGAAATTCTTATTACCGACCACGGGGTTTTGCCCATGCGCTTAGGCGGCGAACTGACGCTGAATGTGCGCCCGCAATCGTTCTTCCAAACGCAAACCGAATGCGCGGCGCACCTCTACACTACCGCGGCCGAATGGCTTGAGAATGTGGATTCTGCCTGGGATTTGTACTGCGGCGTGGGCGGATTCGCGATGGCGTTGGCTCAGTTGGGGAATGCGAGCAAGGTGATTGGAGTGGAAGTTTCGGAGCAGGCAGTGGAGGCTGCTCGGGTGGCGGCGCGCGATCTTCCAGGTGTGGCTTTTGTGGCCGCTGACGTGAGTGAGTGGATCGCGGAACAGGGTGAGGAAAGGCCGGGGGCCGTTGTTGTTAATCCTCCTCGGCGCGGAATCAGCCCCGAATTGTGTGCGTGGTTGAATGAATCTGGGCCGGACTATGTTTTGTACTCCTCATGCAATGCGGAAACGTTGGCGCGGGACGTGGCGGCCATGCCGGCGTACCGTGTGGAACGCGCGCAAGTAGTTGATATGTTCCCGCATACGAAGCATTTTGAGACGCTTGTGTTGTTGAAACGGTAGGAGCTGGCCGCATAGGTGCGGGTTTTTACGAAAAAATCACCCATTTCCGGAGATAGGCTGATATATGGCCCTATCGCCGCGTGTGGGTGATTTTTTCGTCAGCGCCCTGGTGCCATGGCTAGCATGAGCCCGCCAGTCAACTGATAGAAGGTTAGGTGTGGTGGTAAGTTGGTTAGAAACAGGTGAATCTGGCGGGTGTGCGCCGGCGCCAGAATATCGCCCAGCTGCACAGCAGCCTCATATAGAGAACTGCTGTGCTGTGTGCCGCCGAAATAGCGCCGATAATCGGGAGATTTGGCCGGCCAAACCTGGCAGATTGGGCCGGCCGCGGTGTGGTGGGCTGGGCCGCTAGTGGGTGCGATTGTGATCCTGGGTGGGGTGATTGTTCAGCAAAGAATTCTTTCCAATTTGAAAGGATAGCGACCGGCGATTACTTCTTTATCATTGGGGGAAGTTATAAAGAAGTATAAAATCGACGTCGTTTACGCACGTTTTGTCAGGAAATAAATGCTTCGCGTTCGGTCCGAAGTTCGGCAATGCT
The DNA here is from genome assembly GCF_000092365.1 of Arcanobacterium haemolyticum DSM 20595. Taxonomy (NCBI): domain Bacteria; kingdom Bacillati; phylum Actinomycetota; class Actinomycetes; order Actinomycetales; family Actinomycetaceae; genus Arcanobacterium; species Arcanobacterium haemolyticum. Next base: position 1,933,532 of record NC_014218.1, on the reverse strand, counting down.
TGGCACGTGAACCGGGGCAAGATCCTTCACATCCACGCCAATTGCCAAAGCTAGCAACATATCAGCGAACTGTGGATTGCGCGCCAAAACTGGCCCATGCATATAGGTGGCGAAAATAGAACCTTGCACAATGCCGTCGGTAGGCTTCCCATCAAACAACGTGACGTAACCTTCCGGGGTGGCCTCAGGAATCGCGGACGGATCTGGGGTGCGCGTATCGTTGGTTTGAGCGGGGGCTTTGCCGGGAACGCCGTTGCCAGTGCCGTACGTGACGTACCCCAGAGGGGCCGCATCCGGGCCCAACGCGGTGGCGCCGCCATGGTTTTCAAAACCATACAGTGTGTCCGTGACGCCGTGAGCCGCCAGTGCAGGCGCCGGAGCAGTGCGAAGTTCGCCGATCGCGCGCAGGCCTTGAGGGAGAGTGATCACGTCAAGCAGGCCGGCGCCCGGCGTGCGCATCCCACGAGCGTCCGTATACCATGTGCCCAAAACTTGCAAGGCGGCACAGATGCCGAGCACGGGCCGGCCGGAGGCCACTGCCCGTGCGAGCCCCTGATCAGCAGCCAGCTTACGTGCAGCAATCGTTTGAGCAATGTCTTCGCCGCCACCTAACGTGTAAATATCTAATGATTCTGGGATCGAATCGTGGATGCCGACGTGGACGATTTCGGCGTCGATCCCGCGCGCCCGCGCTCTGTACGCCAAAATATCAGCGTTACCCGAATCCCCATACGTTCCAAGAACCTCAGGAAGAAGAATCCCAATCCGAAGAGTCATAGTGTGTAGCCTCGTTTCAGCAGCTCAGCGCGAGTATCGCGGAAAGACGTGTAGTTCAATAAAACATCCACATCTCCAGTTGGTGTTTGTAGCAATGCTTCCACCGGATCTGTAACGAAATGCGTATCAATACCCGCGTAGTGCAAGCGAACATCCAGGTCAGCGCCGCGTTCGCCGCACGCCCATACATTTCGCCCCGCAAGCCGCGAAAAATCGACATCCCACAGCCATGACAAATCCACGCCGTCAGGAATCTGGCCATTGATTCCGACGACGATCGTGGCTCCCGGACGCAGCATAGTCAACGACTCTTGCCAACCAGCCGGATTTTTTGCCAACAACAACCGCACCCTGCGCCCATCGATATCCATATTCGCATAGCGGCCAGCCACAGACTCCACAGCCGCAATCCCGCGCGCAGCATCCTCTGGAGTAACACCCAAGCTCACAGCTGCAGCCAATGCTTGGCATGCATTCGAACGATTCGCGCGCCCTGGAAGTTGAATATCAACTGGCGTATCCCCGTGTGGCCCATGAACAACCATCTGGCTACCCGGCTGGAAAGATTCGGCGTTACTAGACCACGCCCACAAAGGCGTAGGCCTCGAAAAATCCGACTCCTGGGTGGCGGGCGCTTCCAGCGGAACCGCCCGCCACCACACGTCAGCATCCGAACCCGATGCACGCGGCACGGACGAATCACGGGAAGCGGCAGGGGCGGAGTCGTTATACACAATAATCCCGCCAGTACGCGGTGCTGTCAGAGAATCCCCAGACCATCCGCGGCCCGCAGCAACCCACACCGGCCGGTGCGAATCCCACGCTGCCGATGTCATCAACGGATCGTCCACATTCGCAATCACTGCCGCGTCCGGAAATTCCGCCACAGCACCCCGTAGCCGGCCTTCAATCGTGGAAATCTCACCCACACGATCTAGCTGGTCACGGCTCAAATTCAAGAAAACAAAAGCATCTGGCGATACGTTGTGAGCCACCCGTGGAACCCACATTTCATCCACCTCAAGCACCGCTACATCCGCGTGCGGATCCTCCATCACTGCCGCCAGAACGCCCGGCAACATATTGTCCCCGCCGCGATTCGTAGCCACCCGCAGCCCTCCAGCCGCGCAGGCCTCCGCAATCATGCGTGTAGTTGTGGACTTGCCATTCGTGCCAGTCACAATCACTACCTTCATGTTGCGCGTCAAATCCCGCAACAATGATGGGCTCAATCGTGATGCTACCCGGCCGCCAATCATTCCGCCCGATCCGCGGCCAAGTAGGCGGGAAGTTTGGGCGGCTAGGCGCCCCGCAATGATACTGAAATTATTTCGCATCCCAAGGTGTGAATGTGCCATGCGGATCATTCTACCGCGAACATAAAGCTGGAAGACAAACTGTAGTAGGCCTGAGATAGGGTGGCGAATACTCACCATGGTATTAATGGGCTATTGACAACTTTCTTGATTTTTTTCAGGTTCATACTTTATGGTGTAAAAGTTTTCATGAAATGCTAGCGAAGAGGGCTTTGTGTTTCATATATGAAACACCTCAGAAAGATTTCTTAATAGTTAAAAGGAGAGGTATGTCTTCTCATTCGCGCACTAGGCGTATTCTTGCCACGCTGAGCGCCATCGCATTCGCGTTTGTTCCAAGTACCCTTGCCAATGCTGCTGAAAACAAGCCGGCGATTCCTAAGGTTCAGTATCAAATTGAACGGTCAGACGGAGACGATCTGGGTATTACCTTCCGCTGAAATCTGGCACCAGTGGTCATAATCGAATGCGTCCTGTAACCCCACAGTTATTCCGAGTTAATTCTACCGGAGCGACCGCAGCAGAATATCGCGCTTACTGTATCGAGTTCTTTGTGTCTGCGATCAAGGGGAAGTATGCGATTCCTGAAGATTGGACAACTTTCAAGGCAAAGAATCGCTTTAAGAACGACGACGTTCGGCAAAAGATCGCGTGGATCATTCAGCATTCTTACCCAGCGATGACGCTGGATAAGTTGATGGAAGAAACACAGCTGACTGAGGTGGATGCGCGTCAGGCGATCTCCGCAACTCAGGCGGCTATCTGGCATCTTACTGATGGGATAGAGTTCAACTTCCGCGGAGCCTATGCATATAACCAATGGCAAGGAAAGCCTGTTGTAGTAGAAGGATCTGTTGCTGCAAATATGGAGAAGCTCTATAGCTACCTCCTTTCCTCGTCAAACACGGGCCTTACTGAAGAACAGATCCGCCCTGAATTCACATTGTCATCACACACGGTGGGCTTTACTGCGGGGAGCCTGGTTGGGCCGATCAAGCTCACAACTAGCGTCACTCCACAAAAGATTGACGTATCTGACGGTTTAAAGCTGACAGATAAAGAAGGTAAAGAAATCACTGTTGAGCGCATTGCGAAGGGTGAAGAGTTTTATGTTGACGCACGCCAAAAGACTGGCAACGGAAGCGTTGATATCAAGGCTACATTTGCAGCCAAACCAACCTACAGCGGAACGATCCTCAGCCCGTTCCAGTATGGGCGCCGCGGCCAGTCAGTGATCCTCATTGAAGAGAAGTCCAACAATGAAACGGCTGGAATTTCGGCATCGTGGGAAGGTGGCAAGTCTGAGACAATCACTGAACGAGGTGAGATAGTCGATATTGTTGAAGACACCGCTCCACCGGTAAAGGGCCGCGCTGATGTTGTTGAGACAACTGAAGATACGAAGCCAACTCCAGGAAAGAACACTGGTAAGACGGAAGAAAAGAAGCCTCAGGTCAAGCATGGAAAGCCGAAGGCCTCGGCGGTCAGTCCAGCATTGGCAAAGTCGGGTGTTAACAACGCGCTTGCTATCGCGTTCTTTGCGGGTGGAGTCTTGACTCTTGGAGCAATTTTGTTGCTTGTACGCAAATACATGAAACGATAAGTAAATCGTAAGCCAATGAAAAATGCGGGATTCGCCTACGAATCCCGCATTTTTTAAACCGCCGCTAGTCAGCTGAATTTGCGACGCCGTAGGAGGATTCCTCCACACACCAATGTTCCTGTGAGTGCGATAGCGAATCCAAGGCTCACACCAGTTTTGCTCAGTTCACTAGCTTTCACTTTGCCTGCATGATTGTGGTTTCCTGCTTGGGATGAGCCACCGCTGGTGCCACCATCAGATCCACCAGGGCCTTTGCCAGCCTCGCCGGCTCCGTCTGAATCCTTGGCAGCAACTCCTAGGTCTTCTACCCGGAAGTTGTCGATTGTAAGGTCAACGCCCCATGCTTCAGCGATTTTTTCGAAGCCCACCCAGTAAACCCCGTCTTTATCGGCGGTGAATTCTAGAATGAGTTTTTGGGTTCCTGGCCCGCCAACGCCGGTGCCGCGTGCTTCTTCTACCGGGATGGTCTGGACTTTTTCGCTTACCGGCTGGCCGTCTTTCACGGTGTCAAAACCGAGGATGAGGTTGTGCATTCCGGCGTAGGAGTTTTGATAGTCCATGGATACGCGGTACTTGTGCCCGTGGGCGAACGGGACGGATGCTTCAGTTGTGCGGAGGAAAACGCCTTCATTTTCTTCGTGCGCCAGCACAGACCAGTTTCCGCTGAGCACGTTGTCGCTCAACTTCCCCTTTTTCACGATGGTGCCTTTCAGATCCCGGCCGTACCATCCAGAATCTGAATATGGGGAGTGCTTCACGGCCATTTGTGTGCGTGCATCGCCATATTGCGCCTGGTCAGAGCCTGTTGTGAACGGCCAGTAGCTGGAGTCTACGTGTTCGAAATCCTCGAAGATCACGGTTTCTGGAGTGCTTGCGGCATCTTTCGGGGCGGTGAACGATACGATGCGAAGATCGTCGATACTGACCTTTGCGTCCCCAGCTCCGGCTGCGATCGTGAAGGTGACCGGTTCGCCATCGCTATGGAACGTGACGCGGGCACGCTGGAAGTACGTCTTCAGCTTTTCGTCGGAGGCGGTGCCGTTTTGTGCGGTGCTCATGGTGAGGCGCGTGGTTGGCACGCCGTTCGCAACCGGTTGGCTTCCGGCAGCCGTGACGCCCTTTCCAGTCACGCTCAGCGCAACCGGACGTTTCTTCCCAGGTTCGATTTCAATCCAGGCCCACACGGAGTAGTCGCCCTGCGGGAGTTTGGTGAGGGTTTGGGATATCGACGCCGCACCCGGCCCGCGTAGTTCAGCCTGGCGGTTTCCGCGATCCGTTGTGACGATTCCGGCCTGGCCGGTTACCGTGTAGTGCTTGGTGAGATCGCCGGAGAAGAATCCAGGATCAGAAATGAAGCTTCCTGCACCCCAGTTCGGATCGGTTTTTCGTGGCGCCGCGTTCGGGTAGAGAACGTATGGAGTGTGAGGTTCCGTTGTGAGGGTTACTGTTCCGCCCACGTTCGGCACGGTGTGTGGTTCAGTTCGCCCGTCGTCGCCTAGACGATAGAGAGTGAACGACGGCGTTGCGGCGAATGTTCCCGTCAACTTCCATGTGGAGGTACCACCGGCCGGGTTGTAATGGTAGAGCTTTGAACCGGAATCGGTTTCAGTACCAACGCCATCGGTGGCGTTCCATGGGAGAAGGTAGGCGCCGTTGTTGTACACGGTTTGGCCGGCGTAGGTGATCGTGCGCTGATCGTAGATCGGGTTGTTCTTCTTCGAGTCCGCTTCGCGATACTTGTTGCCCTTTTCGTCGGTCTTCCACACAAACTCATTGGTTGTTGGAACCTTCGTGGTCACAACCGTTCCGTTCGTAAACGTGGCTGAGCCTTCCTTGCCATCCTTCGGCTGAGCGTAGGTGAGAAGATCGGACTGCTGTAAGAACTTCACAGGAAGATTGCGCTGCCAAATGTTGGCAATGAACGGGTTGTAATCGTACTTACCCTGCCAGCCTTCGAACTCCTCCAAGTTCGTGTTCATCAGCAAAGAATCAGGGTTCCACGTATCGCGCCACGAGTTTTCAATAAACCGAACAAGCATCGAATTAATGCCCTTGAGGCTACCGTAGCCATGGCTCAAACCGTACCGTTCTTCGGTAGCCCAATGGCTCCACCGTGAATTGTCGGCCATCGAATGGGCCCATTCAGAACCAACCTGCCAGCCTTGCTTATTCATCTCATCAGAAAGGCGCTTGCCCATCCAGCCATAGCGGCGGTAAACGTCGAAATACAGCCAATCGAGCTGGTCGCTTACGTCGTCGGCAGTAAAACCATCCACGGCCTTCTTGCCGGAAAGTTCGTCACGGAAATTCTGGAAACGGTTCAGAACCTTGCCGGTAGTCAAATCTTCCACAGAATTCATTGCGTAGGATTGATTCATCCAGCCCCACTGCGGATTATGAGGGTTAATCGTGCACGAGTTTTCGTAATTTGCGCCAGTTCCCTTGGTGCCGTGTTCGCCGTCGTCCATACACTGCGCCTCAGAATATGTTTCCGTCACGTTCACGTGAACACCATACTTAGCGTTGAAATCACGCGAATCCTTCAACAGCGTTACCAAATCTTTGAACCCACCAGCGCGATCGTTGTAGTGACTTCCATAATCACCGTGCGCCGAATCGTGACCCTCCGCCTGGTAACCCTTCAACAAAACAAGCTGACCAAGATTATCGGTAGCAAGCGAAATCCTCTTCGTATCGTCAAGCGTACGCAAGAACGGGTGCGTTGCCTGCGAAACAATATTGAACGGAATTCGCTGAACAACCTGCTTCTTCGTCTCAGTGAAACCACGCGGGAGTCCCTTAGCAACCATCAACTCGCGGGTAGCAATCGCAGAATCCTGCCAATCTACCGCGCCGGAATTGTTGATATCCCCAACTAGGCGCACGTCTGCAAACGGCAACGGTTCCTGGCCGATCTTGTTCGCACCGCGGGCCTCACGCCCGAAAATCACCCATTCACCTGGGGAAATCGATGCGGTTGCTGTGCCGTCTGGGGCCGTGTGTACCGCGCCAAGCCAACGGTGGTTGACGTCCTTGCTATCCGGCTTCTGCTTCCACTCTTTATCGGGGACTTCTTCATCTCCAATCGCATTCGAATACAATCCGGCGGCCAGCGCCGAATCGCTGGCCGCCGCGAACCAGCCATTGGCGGCGGTTGTGTCCTTATTAGAAAAATCGATCACCGTATCGCCGATGGCCCGGTTCGATTTATTTGTGCCAAAACGTAATTCGCCCTTGTTGGCGGCCGATACCGTTACAAGATTGAGGCGTGGAATCTGGAGGCGATCAATGCGGCCTTCAGGATCATCAATGGCTGAAATCTCCCAGTGGAGTGTACCCTTGCTCAGTGAAATTGTGGCGGTGAGGTGGGCTTTCAGGGAAGGAATGGCGATTCGGTAGGTGGCCGAATCGTTCGTCACCTGAGGCGCTTCAACCGTCACTTTCTGCTCTTTGCCATTAACAAGAACAGATGAGATAGCATCCCCACTGTGGCCCAAGATCGTGCGATCACCCAATGAATAGGCGATCACCTGCGGAAAGTGTGGATGGAGAGTGGCCGTGATCGTTCCGTCCGAAATCTTAAACGAATCTTTGATCTGCGGGATACTAGGCGCAGTCCAATCCGTTGTGGCTTCGGGCTGTGCGTCGTCTGCATGCGCAACCACAGGAATTGCCATGCCAGCTAGAGCAACTGCGGCACTCAACCCTCCAATTAATTTAGTCTTCATAGTTCCCCTTTGAATCTGAGACATGAATGGTGCTCCCCAAAAAACCAGCCTTTTGACGTAAAATTCACCCACAGCCGGTGATAGGCCCATATAGAGACCTATCTCCGGAAATAAGTGAGTTTTTCGTTAGCGCTTAATAAGCTAAGGGCAGCTAGGATCGAGTTTATCCCAAAATAACAAATCGACCCAGCGGGATAATTCACCACTGGGCCGAGAAGCGCGCCCGGAGGGACTCGAACCCCCAACCTTCTGATCCGTAGTCAGACGCTCTATCCGTTGAGCTACGGGCGCATTTTGTTTTGCTGTTCCTTGGAACGTCCTCTAGCTTACAACGATTTTCACCCAGATGCTAACTAGAAAACGTGGCGTAGGAAACATTTCGATCCTGCTGTTTAGTATCCGAGCACCAGCGGCCCCACCCACACGCTGAACACGGTAATGAAGGCGATACCGATGAGGTTGAGCCAGATGCCCACGCGCACCATTTGCCGAATCGAAATGGCCCCAGATCCGTAGGCGATCGCGTTCGGTGGCGTGGCCACCGGCAGCATGAAGGCGCACGTAGCCGCAAGCGCCACAGGGATCACTAGCGCTTCCACGGGCACGCCGATCCCTACGGCCACAGCCCCGATGATCGGCAAGAAGGCGGCGGCGGTGGCGGTATTGGAGGTCATTTCGGTCAGGAAGATGATTAGCCCGGCCACGAGCACAATAATCAGGATCATAGGCAGTCCGGCCAGCCCGCGTGCCTGGTCTCCGATCCATAGTGACAGCCCGGAGCTCCCGAACGCGGCTGAAAGCGAGAGTCCGCCGCCGAGCAGCAACAGCACGTCCCATGGGATGTCCTTGGCGGTGTCCCAATCGAGCAGTGCGATGCCTTGGGTTGGTTTGGCTGGGGTGATAAAGAGGATGAGCGCAATGATCATGGCGATCCCGGAATCGTTGATGGGCGCCTCAGGCCACACAACGGGGAGGAAGATCCAGGCCAGCGCCCCGCCGGTGAAGATGATTGCCACCATGTATTCCTGAACCGTCATGCGGCCCATTGCTTTGAGTTCTCGTTGGATGACCGTTTTTCCGCCTGGCAGTTCATTGATTTCTGGTTTGTAGATGCGGACGAGTACTGCCCAGGTGACGAGTAGGAATGCCCAAGCCATGGGGGCTGCGAAGAGCATCCACTTTCCGAAGCTGAGTGTGATTCCGTGGGTTTCTTGAAGGTAGGCGCGGAGGAGGACATTTGGTGGGGTTCCGATGAGCGTTGAGAGGGAGGCGATGGAGGCTGAGTAGGCGATGCCGAGCATGAGTGCGGTGGAGAAGTTGGAGAGTTTGGGTCGGGTTTCGCCCGTGCTTCCGCTCGCGTCGTCTTCGCTCACGTCGCCTACGGTGTGGAGGATGGAGAGTCCGATGGGGAGCATCATGACTGCGGTTGCGGTGTTTGATACCCACATTGAGAGGAATCCGGTGGCTACCATGAAGCCGAGTATGAGCCGCTTGGGTTGCGTTCCTACGATAAGTACGGTGACAAGGGCGATTCGCCGTTGGAGGTTCCAGCGTTGCATTGCGAGCGCGAGGAAGAATCCGCCCATGAAGAGGAAGATTGTGTCGGATGCGTAGGGGGCTGCGGCTTCTTTAATGGGGACGACGCCGAATGCGGGGAGCGCGATAAGTGGGACAAGTGCGGTGGCTGGGAGTGGGATCGCCTCGGTCATCCACCAGACGCCCATGAGGACGGCGATTGCGGCGGTGATTGCGATTTGGTGGCGAGTGACAGTCATGTCTTTCGCTGCGAATGTTTCGCGAAGCTGGTCGGAGATGGTGTCGGGGAAAATCATGTAGATGATCGCGGCGATCAAGATTCCGCCGACTACTGGCAGGAAGTGCCGAATGAGGGCGTTTCCTTGTTCAGGGAGGGCTTGCGATCCGCGTGATATTGCTGTGCTTTCGTGGGTGACGGGGGCGCGCATGGTGTCTCCTGTAGGGTTTAGCCGGCGGTCATAGTCTTACTGTAGCCCACGACATAGGACTTTAGTGCTAGGTTGATGTTTTTAGTGGAAAACCTAAGTACGCTTTTGGCGTACAAAATCCCTTTTGTTGCGCATCGTTACCCAGAAACTTTCAGGTTGGTGTGCAACCATTGGCATATTCGTGGCAGGAGTCAACGGGGATCAGTGAGGATCAATGGGGCAGAAGAAGAGAACAAGGTATGCGCATTGGTCCAGCGATCGTGGGCTACGGTGAAACGGTCCCCGCCTCAAACCTGATTGCTTGTGTGATGGTTTAGAAATTAGTTTCGCGGTGCGCCCGGAACGGATCTTCCTCTATTTACGTATTTACGGCTTTGCTTGGAAAGGTCACGCTGAGTAACAGAACGTTACAGATTGTCACTCCTGCTGGAATGTCCCGAAAAGCTTTTAATAGGCTGAAGGCGTCGGTTGTACAAAGGAGTATATTGTGTCTGAAAAAGTACCGTCACCGGGAATTGATTTTGATCGGATTGAATTAGATCCGTTGGAAGATGACGCGTCGGAAAAGGCTTACGCACAGCGTTTCGAAAAGGCTGATCCGGGCACGTTCGCAAAGTATATGAAGCGTCGCTGGGTTGTTTTCGCGGTGGCCTATTTTGGCTACGTGTGTGCCTACTTGGTTCGCAACAATTTCAAGCTTCAAAGTGAGGCCATTCGTTTGGAAAATGGCTGGGAGCTCACCAGTATTGGCTTTATTCTTACCGCATTCACGCTCACGTATGGTTTTGCGAAGTTCTTCATGGGCATTCTGTCTGACCGCGTCAGCCTCCGCCGCATTTTCGCCGGCTGCTTGGGTGGTTCTGCTCTGGTGTGTATTGCGATGGCGTATGTTCACAACTTTTGGCTCCTCTTTGTACTGATGCTGATTTTAGGTACGTTGCAGGGTGCGCTGGCCCCGTCGTCGATGGCGATGATCGCAAACTGGTATCCGAATCGTTCGCGTGGTTCGGGTATCGCAATCTGGAACACGTCGCAAAACTTGGGTGGTGCGGGACTTCCGTTGATTCTGACGTGGATCGCAACGCTTGGTGGTGCTGGAAACACGGCCGCTGGTTTCTTGATTCCGGGTGTTCTTGTGGTGGCGTTGAGCCTGGTGTTCTGGAAGTTTGGTGGCGATCGTCCGGAAGACGAGCACATGCCGCGTTTGAACAAAATTTATGGCCCATACGGCGAACCGGATGTGGAGGAAGTTCCAGATGAAGGTTACGCAAAGACGTTCTGGCGTTTCGTTCTCACATCGCCTGTTGTGTTGATCGTGGCGTTGATTAACGCGATTTTGTACTTCTTGCGTTTCGGTATTTTGAATTGGATGCCAGCGTTTTTGGGTACGGAGATGGGCTTTACTGAGGCTCAGTATTTGACCGCGTTCTCCGTGCTGGAATGGGTAGCTATTCCGGGATGTTTCTTCTTCGCGTGGGTTGCGATTAAGGCGCCGAATCGGCAGTCGATTGTTGGGTCGGTTGGTTTGATCTCGTTGGCTGGCTTGGTCTGGGTTTACATGGGCAACACGTCGTACCCGGTTCTGTTGGTTATTTCGGGCTTGATGGGTGCGTTGATTTATGGTCCTCAGTTGATCGTGAACATCATGACCTTGAACGTGGTTCCGTTGAAGGCTGCGGGTGCCGCCGTTGGGTTTGTTGGCTTGTTTGGTTACATTGTGGGTGAGATGGCTGCGAACCTGATTATGCCTATTCTTGCGGATAAGCTTTCGTGGAACGCTAGCTTCTTTGTGCTGTTCGCCTTGTCGCTGCTTGGTGGTGCGTTGTATCTGTTGATTTCGCGTTACGAAAAGAAGATTGTGAAGGCGTAACGTTTCGTTTTTCACCAGTCGGCGCATCCTAAGGGTGCGCCGATTTTGTGATGGAGGGTGGTGTTAGGTTGGCAGGTATGGAAAGAGCAGTGTGGGGTTGGGGCCAGCAGATGTGGCGACGGCGGTGCGGGTAGTCACGTCCGGTGCTCCTGTTGCGTCTGGGGCATGTTCGATTCATCGGTAGTGGACGGATCTTGCAAATTCTATAGATACCCTAGTGTGGTTGATGTACCCTAGGGTTATTAAGCGTAGTAAAGGGGCTACCGTGAAACTTTCGTATTCTCAATCGGGCACACAAGTGATTGGAACGATTGTTGCGTTCCATGGTGTTACGGATAATGCTGCGTCGCTTGCTGATCTGGCAAATCATTATGGGCACGAATGGCGTGTGGTGTTGGTGGATTCGCTGGGGCATGGGTTATCTGAACATTTCACGGAAGAAGAATTAGCTGATCCTTACCGTGCCGCATATCGGGCTGCGGAAACCGTGACGGAACATATTGCAGCCTCAGCTGTGGGAGGCAAGGTTGCGCTGATCGGGCATTCGATGGGTGGTGCTATCGCGGCAGAATTGGCCGCTTCGCATCCAGAATATGTGGAAGCCGCTGTGCTGGAAGATCCTGCTCTTCTTACCCCGGAGTTAGATCGAATGTACCGGGGTGATGCGCCAAACTTGGTGGCTGGCCAGCAACGGGTTCGCGCTTTGGTAGGAGAAGCGATCATTGATCTGCAATCCACTTACAAGAATTGGTCCCCGCAAGAATACGCCGGATGGGCGCAAGGGAAAACCCAGGTAGATCTCGCGTTCGCGGCCACGGGAGTAGTCGGCACAACCGATGTGAGCCTACTGGATCAAATCACGGTTCCAACGGTTCTTTTGAGCGGCGATGGGGCTGATGTTCTTTTTGATGATGAACGCTTTGCTGCCATCACCAACCCGCACGTTGAAGCCATTCGAGTGCCCAACGCAACCCATACGGTTCGCCGTGATCAATCAGAGGTTTTCTACCGAGTAGTCGATCAGTTCTTAGAACGTATCGTGGCACAACGTCGCATTGTAGAACCGTTTATTCGGCCAGATATGCGTGAGGTTATCGCCACCGCTCCGCCACAAGATACGTGGGATATTACGGGTATCAGAGAACGCACGGCCCAAACTTTACTAGACATAATAACGGAACCAGATACCACCACCATCAAACTCACCCACTGCGAAGCGCGAGTAATTGGGGATAACGTGAGCCCCGGCGTCGTCGTCCTTTCTCTCCACGGTGGCGGATACGTGGCCGGGCACCCAAGTTTTGACGACGATCGCCACCGCGATTTAGCGCGTGACTTGGGAGCGGTGATAGTCTCGCCGGATTACCGGCTCGCGCCGGAACATGCCTACCCGGCAGCGGTAGATGACGCACTCGAAACGTTGATCTACTGCGCGAAAACCTGGCCTGACGCGGATATTGTGGTGTATGGCGATTCGGCGGGAAGTGGGATCGGTGCGCAACTCTTCGCCGCGAATATACCGGAAGATGTGCGGGCGCGTGTGCGATGTTTCGTGGCTCTCGAACCGTGCCTCAAACCAGGAATGGCAACCGAATCGTGGAACACGTTCCGTGACGGGCCGGTGTGGCACGCGGAAGCGTCGCGGCACGCGTGGGCACACTACTTACGCGAAGGACGGCCGTACCATGTGGCTGAACCAGCCCACATGCCGCCCACGCTCGTGATCGTCAACTCGGTAGATCCACTCCGGGACGAAGCAATCGACTGGGCGCGAACCCTCGTGGATGGGGGCGTGCACACCGAACTCCACATGATCGCCGGATCCGTTCACGGCGGGCTCTCTATTCCAGGCAGCGCAGTCTGGAAACAAAACCGCCACCTCATCTCCACATTCTGTGCGGACGTAGCACAACCACAATAAGCACACTCTCGATCACAAGGACGTTTTCGATATGACACACAAAAAGACAAGCCTTCTGCAGCTCGCAGTTGCGGCAGCACTAGGGGGATTTCTCTTCGGTTTTGATTTGGCCGTGATAAACGGCGCGATCGGCTCTGTTTCTGGGGCTGAAACTGGTTTCGATCTATCCGCATCCATGACTGGCGTGGTGGTGTCCATTGTGAGCCTAGGTGCCGCCGTTGGTGCGTGGTTCGCTGGGGCTGCTGCGAATAAATACGGGCGTGTGCGTGTGATGGTTACAGCGGCATTACTGTTTGCTATCTCTGCGCTGATGTCTGGGCTCTCATTCGATGTTTATTCCCTGATCATCTGGCGTTTGGTGGGCGGCTTTGGTGTGGGTATTTCCGCGGTGATTGCCCCGGCCTACATTGCGGAAATTGCGCCGGCAGATAAGCGTGGCCGGTTGGGTACGTTGCAACAGTTGGCTATCGGCGTTGGTATCTTCGGTGCTTTTATATCTAACTATGCGTTTGTGAGCGGCTTTGGCAATGCTGATGCTTCCGCATGGTTCGGTTTGGAAGTGTGGCGTTGGATGTTCATGAGTGAGCTTCTGCCAGCAATCATTTACGGTGCGATGGCGTTGCGTTTGCCTGAATCTCCACGTTACCTCGTGGGTATTGGGCGTGAATCGGAAGCGCGTGACATCATCCAGATGATCCGCGCTGATTCGGATCCGGATGGGCGAATTGACGAAATCCGGAAGAGCCTTCACGGCCACAAGCCATCAGTGAAGCAGCTGCTGGATTCCCGGTACGGACTGAAGCCTGTAGCGTGGGTAGCGTTGGCGTTCGCCTTCCTGATCCAAATGGCTGGTATTAACAACGTTCTTCTCTATGCCACGCAGCTCTGGGAAACCGTTGGATTCCAAGGGAACCTATCTGTCTTTATCCCAGTGGTTACATCGATTATCGGTATTATCATGACCTTAATTGGTATGTCCCTTATTGATCGTGTTGGCCGTAAGCCACTGTTGCTATGGGGTGCTGTGGGCATGTTCGTGATGATGCTGGCATCCGGTATCTCCTTCATGCAATCCTCCGGAGCTGATGATGGCACCCTCCACCTGAGCACCGGCTGGGCATTCACGGCACTCTTCAGTGTTCACATGGTCTATATCATCTTCTGTGGAACATGGGGCGTTGTGCTCTGGGTTTTCCTAGGCGAAATCTTCCCGAACCTCATCCGTACCGCGGGTTTGGGCCTGGCCACCGCAGGAAACTGGGTGGGCGGCACGCTGATTACCTTCCTCTTCCCAGTATCGATGAAATACCTGGGATTGGCAGGCACCTACTTCTCCTACGCAGTTGTTGGTGCACTCCTTATCTGGCTAGTTGTTGTATACATTCCAGAAACACGCAATAAGGAGCTCGAAGAAATGTCCTTCTCCACTCGCTGATGTAAGGAGCGGAGTGTGGGCACGCAGCATGATGAATACTGCGTGCCCAGTTTCATTCACGGATAGAATGAGCTGTTATGAAGCCAAAATACACTGACATCTATGAAAAGCTGCTCACCCGCTTATCGGCGATGGAGCCGGGAGATCAGCTGGCCAGCGAAACACAATTGTCAAAAGATTTTCATGTTTCCCCAATGACTGTTCGCCGCGCCCTTATGCTGCTTCAACAAGAAGGCCGAACAATCGGGATTCCTGGCAAGGGAACGTTCGTATCGCATCGTTCGGGCCGGGTGGCTGGCGAAGGTTTCGCGCCTGCAATTTCCGCTAACGGGGTGGTGCCGGAGGCCCGGTTGTTTTCGGCGTCGATGGAGTTGGCTGATGACGACGCCGCGCAACAATTCTCCCTAGGCGCCGGTAGTTTTATTGTGACGATCGAACGGCTTCATTATGGGGATGGCGAACCGATCGGGATTGAAATCGTGCGCGTGAATCCTGACGTTTTCCCTGAAGCCCTGCGGATGGATCTCACCTGCGACGGATCGATCCTGGACCACATCGCGAAAACTGTACCTGATGGGAAATGGACGAAGGAATACTCGATTCGGGCGGCGCTCGCAACGAACGAAGAAGCCGAAATGCTGGGTGTAGAAGATTCGTGCGCCTGCCTCCATGTTGTGGTGAACATGATGGATTCGCATAGTGTATGCGTGGGGCGTTCTCACTGCGTGTATATGGGTAATAAATACGAGGTCGAGTTTTAGGATTTTCGTGGGCCGAACCGGGCTTTAAAGGAGATTGAAGTGCTCCGGGTTTTGTTCTTAGGCTTTTGTTTTGATTTCTAGTATTTCCTGTGGCGGGTTCTGCTTCTAAGATTCGGTTTCTGCCTCGATCGGGGTTCGGTAGCCTAAGCTGTGGTGGACTCTAGTCTCGTTCTACCAGGACACCGACTCGAATGTCGCGATTTCTACCTCGACGTCATCCCGCCTGCGAGTATGGATGAGCTCGTTGTAGACAACGCTGATACTGCGACCCGTGATCCCAATGGTGAATGAGACTTGTTTCCTTAGCACACACGATCAGTTGGTTGAGAGCTTGCAGCGGCAAAGCTTTGGCATGGAATCTGATAACGCCCACCCAACGATGTGTCGGGAGTAAACGTCGGTGACAAACGCGGCGTCCACAAAGCCGTTCTTCGTGCGCACATACGTAAATGTTAGCCACCCACAATTTGTTCACAACCGATATTCCCTCACGGCAAAGAGCATGCCACATGTTCCACACACCCTAGACACCGTCATTATCTCGATGAACAGCACTCATGCGTTTAAACAGCACAGCCACACGCGAAGGCGGCGAGCACGTAAACCACGAGCCTGATACCCACGCAAGGTGAGCCCACCAGCCCGGTTATGCTTCACCGTCTTACAGATAAACTCGACAAAGAAAATACTCCCGGTACCCATCGATAAACCGGATCATGTCTTAACGTGGCCTGGTTGTGACGCGAAAAAAGCTGAGGCAGCCTTCAGCAGTTCGTTAGTGTCGCGTAGCTGGTGATACGACGTAGCCTCGCGTTCTTGGCGGCCACATCTTCAGGCACAGGTTTCTGGGGATGTTTCGCGCACGGCGGGCCTGCTTAAAGTCCATTGACAGGCCGTGTGCCACGAGACGGCCAGCTTTAGAGCTACTGCCTGCGGCTTGCACCAGCATGTTGTCCACCAAGATGTCTTCCACAAGACGAACCACACGGCCCTTGGCATCCTGGCCAAATATCCCTGGCATATTCGAAGATATTCCCATCTACTCAAACAAAACAAAACCCGGGACACTTCATGAGCGCGTTCTTGACACGAATGTCTGAAATACCCCCGCGTGTGCGGGGAAGAGCGTTTGAAGCTTGAACAACCATTGGTGTTGAAGCTTCATTAAGGGTTCCGGATATGAATACGTCTTGTCCGTCGGGGAAAATATCGGTGTTCTTGGTCAAGAATGATCCGATTTCGCCGCGGGCTTCGACTATTACGCGCAAATCTTCTACATGTACGCTAAAGCGTGAGCCGTCAGGGGTTTGTGTTATGGCTCCGTTGATAGGTGCGCAGATCATTATTCTGTTCATAGTTTTGGTCTTTCTGGAGATATGGATGGAGATACTTGGAAGGGTGTGGAGTGATTCGAGCTACGTTCAGAGATTCGTGATGCAAGATCATCCCTAGTTTGAGGTTGAATAACAGTGCGTAGTTGCGATATACCTTGATCAAGGCTCATATTCGAGCCGAGCAATTGTAGCTCGGGTATCGGTATGAGTCTTTTTAATATTTCTGGATTTATGTATCGAACAGTGTTCTCTTCGATATTTCGTTGTACGAATCGCACAATGTTGTTTCGGCCGTAAACGCTTAACGCAATAGCGTCATTAATGGAAATACCCCCGCGTGTGCGGGGAATAGAATCGGAAAGAGTGCGGTGAGTCTGGCCTATGGGAAATACCCCCGCGTGTGCGGGGAAGAGCTGTGAGTTTCGAGAGAAAGAACAACTAAGCGGGAAATACCCCCGCGTGTGCGGGGAAGAGCGGACACCAAGTTCCGCGACATTCTTTGCGATGGAAATACCCCCGCGTGTGCGGGGAAGAGTCGGATATTGAGGTTCGCGTGAAACGAAATCTGGAAATACCCCCGCGTGTGCGGGGAAGAGTTCGCTTTTTGCTCTACTTCAGTAAAAGCGTCGGAAATACCCCCGCGTGTGCGGGGAAGAGATCAAGGCTTCAAAAATGACTGGCGCGAAACCGGAAATACCCCCGCGTGTGCGGGGAAGAGTCGAAGGGTAAGAACGTTTTCGTCGCGTGTACGGAAATACCCCCGCGTGTGCGGGGAAGAGTCCCTTATTTTATTGACACTGTGGATGAGAAAGGAAATACCCCCGCGTGTGCGGGGAAGAGGGATATGTGTCTGAGGACGGTCTAACAAACTCGGAAATACCCCCGCGTGTGCGGGGAAGAGTGGGGCTGCAATGCAAAAAAAGAGCCACTACCGGAAATACCCCCGCGTGTGCGGGGAAGAGGTTCCTTTAAGCCAGGTAATGAAGAATGAAGCGGAAATACCCCCGCGTGTGCGGGGAAGAGTGCCGATCTATCTGTGCGGGACGTGGACAGCTGGAAATACCCCCGCGTGTGCGGGGAAGAGTGCCGATCTATCTGTGCGGGACGTGGACAGCTGGAAATACCCCCGCGTGTGCGGGGAAGAGCGGCTCCATCTCATCGCTGACATGTGCGAAATGGAAATACCCCCGCGTGTGCGGGGAAGAGGAGCATCGAGGCGCCTGGCATAATCGATGCGGGGAAATACCCCCGCGTGTGCGGGGAAGAGCGAATGATACGTCTTTTTTTCCTGGATTGTCCAGAAATACCCCCGCGTGTGCGGGGAAGAGGGCGTAGGTGAAAAGACTTTGCGTAAATGGGAGGAAATACCCCCGCGTGTGCGGGGAAGAGGTACGTATCCACGGTGGTCTTAATCGACTCGTGGAAATACCCCCGCGTGTGCGGGGAAGAGTCACCATGACCGGTGTGGCGAGTGTTCCGATAGGAAATACCCCCGCGTGTGCGGGGAAGAGTGCGTGTGGTGTTCCAAGGTAAAGGCGCACCTGGAAATACCCCCGCGTGTGCGGGGAAGAGGGACCAGTCGGGCCTTGCTTACCGGGCGAACCGGAAATACCCCCGCGTGTGCGGGGAAGAGCGCAAAGCACTATCGGGCTAGCAATCGTTGCTGGAAATACCCCCGCGTGTGCGGGGAAGAGCGATAACATTGCTTTTAGCAGAGCCAGTTATCGGAAATACCCCCGCGTGTGCGGGGAAGAGCGGTTAATGATTGGATTAAAGCTATCATCGGCGGAAATACCCCCGCGTGTGCGGGGAAGAGCGAGCAATTGTTGAACTGCCAGTAGGTCAGAAGGAAATACCCCCGCGTGTGCGGGGAAGAGTGTGCGCTTTGAAGCAGTAGACATCATATCCCGGAAATACCCCCGCGTGTGCGGGGAAGAGTGGCAAGCGGAATCCTAGGCGCTGAACCAGCAGGAAATACCCCCGCGTGTGCGGGGAAGAGAGCGACAAGCGCTCCGACGAGAGCGAGGAAAAGGAAATACCCCCGCGTGTGCGGGGAAGAGTTTCCTTGGACTTCTGAGAATGCCCATGCTTCGGAAATACCCCCGCGTGTGCGGGGAAGAGTTTGACTAACTGAGCTGTTCACATTGACTAATGGAAATACCCCCGCGTGTGCGGGGAAGAGTTAGATAACGCTAATTATTCAAACGTGCGAGAGGAAATACCCCCGCGTGTGCGGGGAAGAGAATTATGGTGGGTGACACCACCAATGGTAGAGGGAAATACCCCCGCGTGTGCGGGGAAGAGGTACCGAAGTAGTCGACGATGGTACAGCGCGGGGAAATACCCCCGCGTGTGCGGGGAAGAGCAACCGGTCCGCACGCTCCTCCTCGCACGCTGGGAAATACCCCCGCGTGTGCGGGGAAGAGGGGATATGGAACGTGGTAATAATGATGAACCTAGAAATACCCCCGCGTGTGCGGGGAAGAGCACGCCCGCACAGTATGCGCTGATTATGCGCTGGAAATACCCCCGCGTGTGCGGGGAAGAGAAGCAATCCCCTACTAGATTCGAAATAGAAATAGAAATACCCCCGCGTGTGCGGGGAAGAGCGCCGAAAGTGTTATTTGCTGATTCGGTAGCCGGAAATACCCCCGCGTGTGCGGGGAAGAGCTGCTTGATTCGGTGTTGGTGGTTCCGGCGAAGGAAATACCCCCGCGTGTGCGGGGAAGAGCTCTAAGGAACCGATCTGCGTCATCAACTCAGTGAAATACCCCCGCGTGTGCGGGGAAGAGCCAAATCATGACCTACCTACCAACCAACTCCAGGAAATACCCCCGCGTGTGCGGGGAAGAGTGGCGAATCTTGATTGGATTCCATTGGTACACGGAAATACCCCCGCGTGTGCGGGGAAGAGCGGTTTAACCAATTTCCAAGGCTGGAGCTACCCGGAAATACCCCCGCGTGTGCGGGGAAGAGGCAGTCCCTGATCTACCTGACGACGAAAACCTGGAAATACCCCCGCGTGTGCGGGGAAGAGCCGACGACGACCACATGCACATTACCCACATAGGAAATACCCCCGCGTGTGCGGGGAAGAGATCCATACGGACGAAACAACTGCTCATTCCACGGAAATACCCCCGCGTGTGCGGGGAAGAGCTGCTCTTTTTTACGAACCGCTTCCAAACGGTGGAAATACCCCCGCGTGTGCGGGGAAGAGGTGGTTTGGGTAGCCCGCCACCAATAATCGTGGGAAATACCCCCGCGTGTGCGGGGAAGAGTACACGTACACTACCGCCGAATTTGAAGCAATGGAAATACCCCCGCGTGTGCGGGGAAGAGAATTCCGCCTGGCGCGCCTAAGCGTGTGAACAGGAAATACCCCCGCGTGTGCGGGGAAGAGAATCCGTCTGGGTGTGTGCCGGGCAACCTCAGGGGAAATACCCCCGCGTGTGCGGGGAAGAGATGACCTGGTATAGACCCGCTTCAGAAACAACGGAAATACCCCCGCGTGTGCGGGGAAGAGTAACTTGGAGCCGCGAACACTCTACACTACTGGGAAATACCCCCGCGTGTGCGGGGAAGAGTCCGCGGAACTGGCGGTGGTGTGCATACTGCGGGAAATACCCCCGCGTGTGCGGGGAAGAGTTCTTAGTGAATGACGCGCCGCGCTTCGAGACGGAAATACCCCCGCGTGTGCGGGGAAGAGATCACGCAAACCAGAAGCCCGAGCATTCAAGCGGAAATACCCCCGCGTGTGCGGGGAAGAGACGTCGTCGAGCGTCTTAATAACTAGCTGCGTGGAAATACCCCCGCGTGTGCGGGGAAGAGCGAGCGCCGCGGCCCCGATGAGTAGTGCAATCGGAAATACCCCCGCGTGTGCGGGGAAGAGCGTGTATCTGATAGTTACAGTGTCTCTGAAGCGGAAATACCCCCGCGTGTGCGGGGAAGAGACTTATCTTCTCTTCACTGCGCGATCCGGCGCGGAAATACCCCCGCGTGTGCGGGGAAGAGCCTCTTTCGATTAGTTTCTGAAAAGCTTGCTGGGAAATACCCCCGCGTGTGCGGGGAAGAGCCATCAATTACTCGAACCTTCTTGCTCTTGAGGGAAATACCCCCGCGTGTGCGGGGAAGAGCGCGTTTGCTTGTTTCTTCCACGTATTTGCTTGGAAATACCCCCGCGTGTGCGGGGAAGAGACGATTTGGACCCTACGCGCCTACCATCAACAGGAAATACCCCCGCGTGTGCGGGGAAGAGGGATATCGGTTAAATAGAGTTTTGGCAGGCTTGGAAATACCCCCGCGTGTGCGGGGAAGAGAACTCATTGTAAGAGTTAGCAGACAGACCGACGGAAATACCCCCGCGTGTGCGGGGAAGAGCGGCGCAGCCTATCCCGCTGCACGCCTAACACTGAAATACCCCCGCGTGTGCGGGGAAGAGGCAAGTTACCGCTTGAAATAACGAGACAACCTGGAAATACCCCCGCGTGTGCGGGGAAGAGCGCAGCTTATTGAATCCCGAGACTTCGCCAAGGGAAATACCCCCGCGTGTGCGGGGAAGAGAGTATTTACCGTGGAACACATCTTATCTGGCAGGAAATACCCCCGCGTGTGCGGGGAAGAGCGATTACGTCAAGGCTGGCTTGAACGGCTATCGGAAATACCCCCGCGTGTGCGGGGAAGAGACTAACTGACCTGCGCTTTTTCAGCGGTTGTAACGGAGTTTTTGTTCACCGCGCGCAACACGATTGGAGATAAGGATAGCTCCATCTAGATCAACAATGTCGCACGCGGTGCGTCCTTTAGTTTTCACTGAAAACCCCTGTTCTCTCGTGTTGTCGCTATAAATTATATTTGCATTTCCGTTAAAAGGAACTTCTCCGATTCTTTCCCACAATTTTTCACAAACGGCTCGAGAAATATTTCCTACATAAATACCACTATCTACTTCTGTGAGGAATCTGTTCAAATACCCGTGTAAATGATCAGGAGCCGCAGTCAAAGTTACTACTGCAAACATCATCTTCCTTTCCGTACTGCGTGTGCCCAGAAACTTCGCCAAAATCGTCGATTAATCGGTCATCGTTTCGTGAAGGAAGGTGTGGTTCTAAAATGTCCATCAAAGTAGCAAGCATGTCTTGCATGATGTGCTTTTTATGAATGAAAGTTCGGATGTCGCGTCGAATAGCTTCGATATGTTGATCGTCATGCGCATGTTGGAAAACTATGGGGAGTACATATTTCGCTTTGTAAAGATCAGCAAGATCAAAAAGAAGTGCACGGATATCTCCACGATGAATGATACCTAGAGCCGGATTGACACCTATTGCGGCACAAACAGTTGCAGCGATGCCGTACATGATTGCATTAGCAACGTTGAGTCCGGTATTTACTGGGTCAGTTCCTTTTGTGTCACGTTTGAAGTTTTTGATTTTTGCTTTCTTTGCAAGTTCGCGGTAGGTCGTACGCATAAGACGACCTTCAATCCCGCGCATAACTTCGATTTTGCCGTGAGGGATGAGTCCGACGCCGAATTGTTTTGCGTAAAGTTTAACTGCGGCAACTTTTTGGGCTTCAGTAGACGAAATAAGATGGGCTTGAGCAATAGCCCAACGGGCCGACGACGTCAGCGGTGTTGCGTACGTATATGCGTTCACTCCGCCTCCACCCGAAAAAATAATGCTACAGCCAGAACGAGCGCACGATGTGATCGCAGCATTCGAGATGCTTGTTCCGGGTCCTAGGC
Source organism: Arcanobacterium haemolyticum DSM 20595 (assembly GCF_000092365.1). Classification (NCBI taxonomy): domain Bacteria; kingdom Bacillati; phylum Actinomycetota; class Actinomycetes; order Actinomycetales; family Actinomycetaceae; genus Arcanobacterium; species Arcanobacterium haemolyticum. Next base: position 1,911,077 of record NC_014218.1, on the reverse strand, counting down.
AGAGAACACCTAATCCGGCCACAGGTAGTTGGATTCGGCGTATGGTTGCTTCGGCGCTGGGATTATCGTCGTCGTTAGTAGCGGCCTGAATCGCAACTACGCCAGTGCGGTCTTGACGAATCAGACAGTATTCCACATAAAGAAACGATACTCGATCAGCAATTCGAATCTGGTGGCTTGCCGGAATTGTGCTGAAAGCAAGTGCTTCTGCTGAATAACTCATAAGCCTTTATCGCTCTCGTCACGATCAGTAAATCCTAAAAGCTCGTCATACCAACGATCTGCTTGCGGCATGAAATAGTATCCGGCAAGAAGGGACCGTGATCCGGCCAAACTAATCATGTCATGTTCAGCGAGATACTCTTCCCTTCCTTGTGATCGGGCTAAATAGAGTGGCATAGAGGCGCGAAGAGCGTGACGAATCTGTTCTTTATCCTGACTTGTCAGTGCTAGGAGTTCTTCGGGTGTTCCCTTCCAGCTTCCAGGAATTTTCCCTGATACGCTCCCCATGATCAGGCGTGCTTGAGAACCTTGATCGATAAGGCGTGTAGTGGATTCGTCCGCAGGATTATCAGTAGTTAAGCCACTGAACTTACTAACTTCTGCATGTGGTTCCAGTGCAGCTGATATTTCGGCACGATTGCTGTCTCCTCGCATACTTTTAAGGAGGTTCTGGGTTAGTGCGTCGTGATCAGAGTCGGTTTCGGCGTTGGTAAAATCAACATGTGCGGAATCGATAAAATCTTGTGCATGATCTGGAATGATAAGTTGCTTATGGTTGGACAACCATGTGTAAGTTCGTCGTAACTCTGCCGCGAGATACGGCAAGTATTGCCCATCTTCGTCGCTTTCGAACCAGGTGATTGTGAGCGTCTTTTCTTTTTCGTTAGGGCAACGTTCAGATCGGTGGGGATCCGGGTGGCGCCATTGCCGGCCTGCGCGTTGCACGAGAGAAGGAGCCGGGCAGATTTCGGAGTTAAGAAAATCAAGATCGATGTCCAGAGACGCTTCAATAGCCTGGGTTCCGATAACGGTAATATTCTCCCCGGTTCCTTTCGGGCCTACCAAGTCGAGAAGCTGAGTAGCAGTTTGACGACGATGTTCCGCAGTCATTCGTGAATGAAGCAGAAGCACGTGTTCGCCCCGCAGTTGCAACTCACGTGCAATATCTTGAGCTCGGCGTACCGTGTTGCAGATAATTCCAATGCGAGCTGTTGGATACTGTTGGCGGATATTTGTGTGCCATGCGATATGTGATGAGACAAGCGAATCAAACGTTGTTTGTCGTAGGTCGATGTTCATGGTGACGTTCAAAGATTCCACCGGCGTTGACATGATATTGGTTGATGTAACTTCATCAATTGATGGGAAAATTGGTGGGCTCAGAGGTTCATCGCCTTGGGAGTATGCTGCAAGTAATTGTTCTCGTTGTGAACTAGGCATAGTTGCAGTCAAGAACGTTACTCGCGTTCGGGTTTTAGCAAGCCAAGGAAGGATGCCTTCAAGCAGTTTTGACTGATAGGGATCAAGCGTGTGCACTTCATCAATGACTATGTGAGCGTTTGCAAGGGCAAGAAGGCGGAAATGGATCCATTTCCCTGGAAGAGACGCTGCGAGTGCTTGGTCGATTGTTCCTACGCACACCGGGGCGAAAAGCCGTGCTGCTCCTGCGCGCACAAAAGAAGACGGATATAAACCATCGGGTTTATCGGTTGTGTTTAGTGTTTGTCCGTTAATGGCTTCGTCGTCGTAAACTGATATCGGTTTAGTGTAAAAATCTTCAACTGAAGCTAAACCGTGAGCTAATGCAGCAACGTTGCAGGTGCCTTGGTAGGCGTGTTGTACGCGCCGCATAATGGCGTTCGATGTGGCTTGAGTAGGGAGTAAGAAAATGAGGCGTTCGGGGCGAGTTGAATGCCGTAGCAGGGCGGCTTCTGTTTTTCCGCTACCTGTGGTGGCCATGAGTGACCACAGTCCATCGCCAGCATCTAAGGCGCGCTGTTGAATAGGACGAGGTGAGTATTTGCCAAGAATAGCTTCGCGTGCTGCTTGTGGATTGGGCCAAGGAGAATAAATACCTACGGTATTGTGTACTCGTTTTTCAGCTTCTGCTTTTCGGCGTGTAACCCATGACGAAGGGTCGTTGAGTAGTTCAGGTTCATGACTGAGTAAATCAAATCCACTGTCAACAAATAGTGCTCCCGACGCGATACGATCTGCGAGGATAACCAGCCCTGATAGGAGAAGTACGATTGTTGGATCGACTTTTTCTGGAATGTCTTTCGTAGTTATGTTGCATTCTTTAAGGACAAGATCGGTGAGGTCTTTTTGAGCTTGCTCCCATCCATAATCTTTATATCCGTTCTGGATTTTTGTTGATTCTGCGCGTTTTAGAACGGGGAGGAAACGGCCGTGATGCCCTCCAAGCACAAGGTGGAGCCAAAGTTTAGAGGCAGCACGTGCTTCGGTGGGTGGACTTGGTTGAAGAGTGTAAGCCGAGGAGCATTCGTGGCGGCGAACATCGATTTTTGTGCGGTCAAGCAGGATATGCCGTGGTGGAATAGGCTTGTAATTTCCGCTTGAATCGATTATTTCTCTGATTTTTTGCCACTCTAACCCGTTTTCCTGAGGACGTTGTTGGAAGAGTGGGTTAGCTTTTCCGACGTCATGTAGTCCCATAACCGCGATGACGATACTGCGTGCTTGTTTTCCGAGGTTTTCTTCAATGAGCTCACGTAACCCGGGGCGAAGCCAGTGGTCGTAGAGAGCTCCTGCAACAGTGACGGTATCGAGAAGATGCGCGATTAGCGGGTAAGTTTTTTCGAAACCGTCTTGTTTTGCCCACAGTTCGGGATGCGTGTTCATTGCAATTCCTGGACTGATAGAAGCCCGCATCCGTACGATTTTGCACGTCCGATTCCGTGACGAATAGTGTCGTTGAGGAGTTTTCCATCAGTTACGGTGGCAACGCCATCGATAGTATCCACTTGTACGGTTAACGACGACGTGGCGTGACCGTTCCTATCGACGCCGAGGAGTTCACGTTGGTGATTGAGAATGGTGACATCGTCGAGGACTCCGCTGAACTTGTTACAGAGCCACGGTGTGATAGTGGTGCTTTCAGGGGAGTTTTGTGATGAATCTGAATTCGTATCGAATGGAACGGGAGCGGTAATAATACGGCTCTTGTCTGGTGTTGCTGGATCGCTAGTGGTTTTCCGGCGAATAGCATTGATCGAAAGGCGGAATCGGATGGGGGTGCCTGGAGCATATTCGGGCTGATTGCGTTCGATAGTTTCAACGCCAAGAGGCAGATGTTCTGGGGCTATGTTGGACTGGATAAGGAAAAATGGTGGCTGTCCAGGAAGATAATCCGTACGGAACAAGATTTCTAGGTCTTTTCGCGGAGTTCCAGAATCTATATCTGTAAAAAGGGCCATCACTGCACGGTGACGGAATTTTGGATCAGTTTCGTTCCATCCTCTGCGTGGTTTATTCACCACTTCTTGGCTCAATGCAATATGAAGCGGATATTTCGTGTAATAGAGCGGTGCTGGCATTGGGTGGCTCCTTTGCAATGATAGACTGACTGAGTTCCTCGCATTAGCGGGGGTATTTCCATTGTTTTTCAATATCGGTTCCCCGCTGTTGCGGGGGTAGGTGGGCGTTTATCTGGTTGGATGAGCGCCCATCATTGTCTCTAGAGTAACACTGTTTTCAATTAAAAAGACATTGTTTTTCAATATTGACTTTCTATATTTTTTCCTTTACAGTAAATGTTAATCCAATCACTGTGAGGAAGGTGTGATATGGAAGTAAATGTCCTAAAAGATACAAATTGGATTTGCACAACACAAGGTTTTGTTTCACCTGTTGAAGCAATGCGTAGGGCCCACGAATCTGATTTCATACTGGATTTCAACAAGCCTGGTTATGAAGTGTCGGCAACTTTTCGGTTCTTGTTGTCACTATCTGCTTTAGTGTTACGGCATGAAGAAAGCATTGACCTGCATGATCATGAATCTAAACTCGATCTTATTGCTAGAGGATTTAGCGATAAGGCTATTGAACGGGCCTGTTTCGATGTAGAACAAGGCGCAGATATTTTCGGAGAAAAATTTCCGTTCATGCAGCGCCCTGCTCTGCCACCAACTAGCGCCAAAGACACATCACGCCGATTAGGGCCAGGCGATCAAGAAATTAAAAAACTTTTACCAGCAATGCCTTCTGAACAAGGAGAAGATTACTGGAATTTGAGTGTCAGTTTTCCGAAACGATTGCCGCTAGAAGACGCAGTTCTAAAGCTTGTGCTTTTCCATTATTACTCCATGGCTGGAAATAATGCTTATGACGGCAATAAAGCACGAATGGGAGCTCCAGGAATCCGATTCTTAGGAAAAGGAAACACGGCAACTGAGTTTATGTGGGCTTGCGAAGGCGAAAGCTTCCTATATTCCTTATTGGCATCGTTGCCAATGAACTGGGTAGAAGGAGAAGGATTGCCTGCCTGGGCAGATCGTGAAGGTATGCGCTCGCGTTCTACAAACGGAACCTTCCATCCGTTATGGTCAGGCACATGGAGCTCAAATACTGCAGTATGCTACTGGGAAGAAAACGGCGGTAAGCCCCAACTTGCTGGTGTACGAGTTGGAGGTGTGCCTGATAACTGGCTACCTATTCCATATGACGGCAAAAAGTCAGAAACTTTACTCAAGGAATGGTGGGATCTGCGAAACGAAAGCGATCCAATGTACCTCTATTGTGTAAATAAATATGGAGACGGAAGCAAAAAAGCGCAGCGCATTGATTTTGGTCGAGACGGCCTCGATATAGCAGTCGAATGGGCAGCTGAAGAAAAACTTCAAGCTCTGATTTCATCAGGAAACGCTAACGTGTTGCTGAGCGATGGAGACGAAAGAAAGCCAATCTTTTTCAGGCATCAAATTGAGGGAACTGCGTCATCGCCATCAATCCGTGCATCACAAGTGTTTTACGTAGATCCGGCCATTTGGGCTTTCGGTCTTTCATCGGATGATAGTGAACGCGTCACCCAAGATTCTCAGTTGATACGAACTGTCCATAACAAAGTAACTGGAGTGTTCCGTCGTCGAAATAAAGCAGACGAAAGCGCAGAAGCTAAAGGTAATGCAGCACCCGTGCTGGATGCGCTAGAAGAATCAAAAGCAGATGCTTCGGCAGCATACTGGCGCTATATGGAACCAGTTTATGAAGACTACATGACGGCGATTCGCAACCATAGCGATGACTCCGTGATGCTCTACGACAATGTTATTGATGCGGCAATGAAAGCATTCGATGACGTAACCACACCGTACTTAGGGCAATATCCACAACAAATTTACTCGGTTCGTTCCGTCATTAACAGAATGATCCGAGCCGAAATACGTGAGTACCGCACGGCACCTAACCGAAATACTGAAGGGAACTAGTATGGAAGATACATCGCAAGGACGCGCTGATATCGCGTTACTCCACAGGATTGCACACGAAAGAACAGAAGGTAAGGCAGAAGGTGGGTATAACTACCGGACGCAACGCGCCAATATTAGGCGTGGTGCAGATGCATTTACTGAAACATTCGCCTATCCATACGTGTATCCAGCCTTACCGCCAGATGCCACACCGAAACAACGCACCACACTGTTGCGAGTAGCTGCTCTCGTTGCTGAATTCACTAATGTGCCTGCGCTAGAAAATGAGACCGAGAAGAAATACAAGCCTTTCGGAGTTTGGTGTGCTGAACTATCCTCTGCGTGGGCAAAGCAAAAGTCAAACACAGGAAAAGCGTCATTTGACCCGCGAAATCCTGATCATATTGCGAAGCGTTTAGCCTATCTTCATACCCAAGATTTCGAAGAAGCATATCGAACTATTTGGCGAATCATGCAGATGGCAAACACACTCAACGCAGCTCCTTCCTGTGACTACATCGCTATCTATTCGTTACTCAGCCGGTGGGGAAACGGAGTGAGCGAAGGCTCGCGAGGAGTTCGAGCGAGCGTCCTGAAAGATTATTACGGCAATGTAGGCCGTACCAAAGACAACACTGAGAACTAAGTAAAGGGAAAACATGTCTAAAAACATTACAATTCACTGCGTAGCCAACGTTCCACACTCCAACCTCAACCGAGATGACTCCGGAACGCCAAAGCGTCTTATGCAAGGTGGAGCGCTCCGGGCTATGCATTCGTCTCAGAGCATTAAGCGTGGTATTCGTGGGAAATACGAGGAAGCTAGCCTTGATATTTCTGTTCGTTCTGGAAAACTTGTGGATGAAGTTATCGACATGATTTCTTCTCTCAATCCAGAAGCAGATGCGAAAAGCTATCAGAAAGCGGCAGCAAAACGCATCGGAGAGCTCACTAAGGGGTCATCCTCTGAAGCTGAATCAGATCGTTCTGCCTGGTTGAGCGTTGAAGAATGCACTACTCTTGCGCAGAGTCTTCTTGATGGTGATGAAAATGCTACCTTCATTCACAACGGCAAAACTGGTTCACTTGCTATCGCCGCTTTTGGTCGAATGTTTGCAAACGCGCAAGAAAAGAATACAGAAGCTGCCATTGCCGTGTCACCAGGCGTCACTACCCACGCGGCGACTATCGAATCGGACTATTTCTCTACCGGTGACGATGTGCGTGAACGGAATAATGAATCGGGAGCAACGTATCTTGGCGTGGCGCGGTATGTGAACGGAACATTCTACCGAACCATTTCAATCGACAAAGATCAGCTCAAGAAATCATGGGCAGGATACGGTGTCGAAGGTTGCCGTGAAAATCTCCGTGAATTCATTCGAGCATGTGTTTATGGAATGCCGCGCGGTAAGGAAAACTCTACGGCCCCATACACGTTACCAAGCTTAGTTTTGGTGGAAGAACAGCGTTACCGTTCTGCTTACACCTTCGAAAAGCCAGTGAAAGTTGGTGCAGAAGGCGGATATGAAGAAGAAACAATCAAGGAACTAGATCGGCAGTTCGGTCGGGCACGTTCGTTCGATCCAGGTAACTTCGGGCCACTTGAGATCGTTTCTGGTACGGCTGATCTTGCAGATGAAGCATTTGCTGGCGTGCAGCGTGCGAGCCTCGATGCCATGATCGATTCCGTGGTTGATTGGATCCTGCAGTGATCGAATCGCTATATATTCGACTCAGTGGTCCGCTTCAATCTTGGGCGGGGCCTGCAGTCAGTGGAAATATTGTGCGAACGGAACGATATCCGACGCGTTCTGGACTCATAGGGTTATTGGCAAGCGCATTGGGAGCCCAACGTGGCGAATGGCCGGATTGGCTTAACGACGTTGAATTCATGGTTCGTGAAGATCGCAGGCCAATCATCACCGATGACTTTCACACGATCAATCCTCGTACAGAGTCTGTGGAATTCCGTAGCCGATACTTAATCGTCCAAGGGAATTCAGCATCGAAAGCATGTGGTAAAAAAGCATTGGTTTTCACTCCGGATGCTCAAGGTGGCACTTCAGTTGTGAATCGAACCTACCTTGCTGATGGCGAGTTCGTTGTGCGGATTACTGCTGATGGTCATTTGGATGAGCTAGAAGACGCGCTATCTTCTCCAGGTTTTGTAACATATTTAGGACGGAAAGCCTTCGCTCCAGAATTTCCGTTCTATCTGGGGAGAGGTTCCTCCGAGGCAATGAATAACCTTCCTGTGGTGGCTATAGCGTTGAAGAATAATCGTGGAGATGAGGTTTCCCGCCCTGTCACTACAGTTCTTTACGGGCCATATCATCCGGAAAAAGGTAGACGTCAACAAATAGCGATCCCTGTGGTTGCAGATCGTGATACTCAATTATCGGTTATTGCGAACCAGCTTGATATCCGTAGACCGCTATAACGCGAGCGATCAAGATCTTTTGTTATACAGAGATAACGTAAGAGAGCTGGCTAGGAGGAAGCTAAACTTCCTAGCCAGCTCTCTTACAAATTAGTCCCTATTAATCTTGCTTTAAGTAGTGATTTTTGAATAATGGCGAGCTGACACTCAGTACCAACACTTAACTCTGCAAACGTATCAAGCAGACGATGAAGGACTCATCCCAACCCATATACGACGTGGCGTATTAAGCCAAGATCTGCCCTACGACGTCGTCGTCAAATGGCACGAAATCGGAAAAGGCCTCCAGAAAATCGCCGCAAAAATGACTCAGCCGCACCACTCATCCTCAACGAACGAGTAAATGCGGCCAAGCCAAAAACAAGAAAAACTACTGCTTCGGGTAACGACGCGTCGGATGCTGGGAAACCACCGAAACTCGATTAAACGCATTAATCGAAATGATGCCCCACTCTAACGCCACCAACTGCTCCTGGGTGAAAAATTCCAACGCTTCACCGATAAGCTGATGGTAATCAGCCTCTTCTGGGAGTCGCGTAATCGTTTCCGCAAGGCGAATCGCTATCCGCTCCTGGTCAGTGAAAACACGCTGTGAATGACGCCAAGTCGGCAAAATATCAATCTGACGCTGGGTAACGCCCACACTCAACGCACGCGGAACATGAACCGATAAACAGGTCGCGCAACCATTAAGCTGCGAGGCGCGCAAATAAGCCAACTCCACAATCGTGCGCGGCAAGCCAGTTTCGTCATAAGCCTTGCCGAGAGCTGTTGCCACGCCCTCCATCGCGTTATAGACATCGGGCAAAACCTGGTCAATATAAGGCGGTTTAACGGGCGCGCACATGGCTTCTCCTTTAATCGAGTGACAAAACCAGGGTAAAAATCTATCACGCGCGGTTTAGGGGAGGGAAACACTGTTTTCTGTCGGCATATTTCTGAGGAGGATGGGGAAGTCCAGTGGGATATTGCCGGAAGTGGTCGGGATGGTGCTGGATGCCAGCGGAATATCCTGGAATACCGCCCAGATGCAGGGGTTGAAATTGGTGGAAATTTGCTACCTACGATTCGGTAATGCTGATTATTTCGGGAATACTGACAAATATTGCCACTATTCTCGAAATAATCAGGGATGGGTGTGGTAGTGGCGGCCGATTGTGGAGTTGGTAGGTAGGTGTGGTTGCTGGCAGGCCGCAGTGATGCCGGCTGACTGAATGCATGTCCAACAAAAATCCCCCAGCACGCGCACGTGCCGGGGGATCAAACGCGGAGACAGAGGGATTTGAACCCTCGAGCCGCTTTTAGGCGACTACTCCCTTAGCAGGGGAGCGCTTTCGACCACTCAGCCATGTCTCCTTCAGGTGTGCCGTGCTCATAAGCACATGCATTCCCTTAGGTCTCCCACAATAGCGGATTCCTAGTAGTTTTCACCACTTGGCGTGCTGATCATCATGAAACGATCAGCATCTGCGTGTTTCCACGCCAGTTATCAACTGGTAACGTGTGTCATCGCAGATAACCACCACTATTGCAGTTAACCGGCGGAGAGTGGGGGATTCGAACCCCCGATGCAGGGTTACTACATACTGGTTTTCAAGACCAGCTCATTCGGCCGCTCTGACAACTCTCCTGTGCGATAATCAGCGCGCGATGCTCCTCGCATACGATGCCTTTTAACGCTTCCATAATTGTAAGGGAATTGAGACGCAAGTAAAAACTGGTAGCGCACTTATTTGCTTTAGTATGGATATGGAACTAATTGGAGGGGTGCTGTGCGTTTTCGTTTGATGGCTTTAGTCGTTGCGATTTTGGGTGTGTTTGGGCCGGTCGGAATCGCTCCTTCGGCCTGGGCTGCGCCGGAAGAAAACCCTGATTCTTCGCGGGATTCACTGCTTTTCATAGGTATGTCAGGGATCCGTCCGAGCGATATTGATTTTTCTTCGCGTGAGCTGTCACGGCTGCTTTCGTTATATTCGTTTGCGGCGCTTAGTCCGCGTTCGGTGTCTCCTCTCACATGCCCTTCCGAGGGGTGGATGCAGTTACGTACCTCACGTGACGTCTCAGATCGCCTTCCAGAATCTTTTGTTGTGGCTTTGGGAGACGAGTGTCATTCGGCGGGGATCGTTGAAGATCCAGCCTCGCTCTATGACGCTTACCCGCAAACTGTCCACATTCGCAATTTTGCGCTCCGTCTCGGGGAAACCGAATGGCCAGAACAGTCCTTGTTTTCGGCTGACGTCACCGCAATGGGAACGAACGCCACTATTCCGGTAGCCTCCCACGACGGCACGGTTTCGCAATGGTTCGCGTTGCCAGACGGCGGTGCACCAGAAAATGCCGCCCATGCTCAAGAAGAGTTGCAGAAGCGTTTAGAGACTGCCCCGGGGGACGTTGTCGTTGACTTAGGCAGCGTGCGGGGCTCGCCGCGCTATCTCGACATTGCAACCCAGATTCCGCTGGTTGAGCAAAAACTCATCAACTTGTTGGAAGCTAACGAGCGTTCTGCTCATCCGCGCCGGGTGATGATCGCATCGCTGGGAGACCAGTGGCGCCGTGCTCATCTGCATTTTTTCGCCACGAATCTGCCGTTGGCGTCGGAAAATTCTGCCAGCCAGAATAACGCTACAGCGGCAGAGTCAACGCTGGGCACGATCCGTTCGCAGCTGACCCGGGCAGATGGTTTCATCACCATCGCCGACGTCCGCAACATGATTTCCGGTAAATATTCTGGGTTAACGGTTCGCCCCACTGATTCGATCACTGCCGCCATGAAACCGGTGCTAGATGTGACCCGTCATGCCTATGTGGCGGCGTCTTCGTCCGCGAAGTGGTATCAGGTGTTCAACACGGTTGTCCTGCTTGGTTTTGCGGGAGTTTTCGTGATGTTCTTGGCTCAGCCGGCGCGTCAGGGACATCGTTGGGGTGCGCCTAACCGGTTGTGGTCGATGCTGGAACAGTTCAATTTGTGGGCTTTTGCATGGGTTCCGGCGGCCATGATTCTCAACTTTTTGCCGTGGTGGGAGTTGCCTGGTAAGCCGGGTGCTATGCAGGCGTGGGCGATTGTGATGACGTCGCTCATCGCCGTGGCGTTGGTGGCATTGTCGCATTTGACGCCGCATCGTGCTGGTTTTATCGCGTTAGTGGCGTTCACGATTTTGAGCCTGGACATTATCGCCGGTTCGCCCCATCAGCGTAACGGTTTCATGGGTTCGTTGATTTTAACCTCGCGGCGCTATTACGGGGTGTCGAATCGGACCTATCTGATTTTGGTGGCCTGTGGTCTTGTTGCCGGCCTTGTGGTGTGGGCATGGTTGCGTTATCGCAAGAATCGCCGGCTCGACGCCGATGCGCATCGTCCGCTACCGTTGGTTGTTTTCGCGATCTTAGGTGTGGTCGCTCTAGCCGTGGATGCGCTTCCGTTGTGGGGTGCTGATTTCGGTGGCCCGCCGGGATTAATGGCTGGTTTCGGGGTGGCGATTGTGCTGTTGGCTGGCTGGCGACTGCGTTGGTGGCATGGTGCGGTGTGGCTGGCGTTAACAGTTGCAGTGATGTTTGCCGTTGGTTTGGTTGATGCTAAACGTGGCGGAGAGTCGCATATCGGCCGCTTTTGGGCGAAGTTTGGTTCGGCGGAAAGCTGGGCGTTGGTGGCCGGCAAGATCCGCGATGTGACCCGCTCGTTTGTGCAACGTCCGGATTTGTTGGCGTTGATTGCGATCGCGATTGTGGTTGCGGTTGGTGCCGTCTATGCAACGCGTCGGTTGAATGAAAAGTCTGGCGTGCATCTGGATTCGTTGCGTGAGATGACGTGCGAGCCTGGTTTTATTCCGGTTGCGATCGGTATCGCTGTTGGTATTTTGGTGGCGGTTCCGATCAACGATTCGGGCGCGATCATGATTAAAGAAGGCTTATATATTTCGTTGCCGGCGTTGGCGGCGATGGTCGCCGGGCAGGCAGCACGGCGCCCGATCTTAAAGGAGGGCTTCGAGGACGGCGGCACACCCGTCGTCGTCGACGTGGTTCGTCACGCCGTGGGCCGCGTCGCGCACGTAGTCCGGCGCGTTGCCCATCGCGATTCCTAACCCGGCCCAGCCGAGCATATCAACGTCGTTGCCGGAGTCTCCCACGCACACCGTGTGTTGCGCGGCGATGCTGTAACGACGACGGATGTCTTCCAACGCGGAGGCTTTAGAAATCCCTTCGGGGGTAATGTCCATCCATGCGGACCATCCCACGGCGTATTCGACACCGTGTAAGCCCAGGTCGGCGACCGTAACGAGGAGTTCCTGGGCGCTCATGTGCGGGGCGCGCACGGTAAGCCGGGTGGCTTTGTCGGAAGCCAGGTCGCTGATCGGGACGAGCTGGCTGGGGCCGGAAAGTTCTTCTGGTGGGAACGGGCAGGTGACCCGGGTGGGTTCGTCGACAGTTTCCACGGCATACCACACGCTCTCTGGCAATCCGGCATGAAGAATATCGATATGTTGCTGCGGATTAAACGTGTGAACGTTCAAAAGTCGATACGGCGGAGTGTCTAACGCTAAAAAGTTAGGCAAAACTTTGGGCCGGGCCGGGGCCTGGGGTGCTTTTTCGTTTCCGATCGCACACGTGATCGTGCCGTTGCAGGCCACCACGATGCCATGCTCGATGCCGATAGCGTGGAGTGCTTCTTGGGTGCCGGCAATGCCGCGCCCGGTGGCGAAAATAAGGCGAGTTCCAGCTGCGATATGGGCATGTACAGCATCTTTGACGCGCGCCGATAGGCTGGTGTCATGGCGAAGCGTGGTGCCGTCAATATCTAAAGCAACAAGAAGCTCCGGCCCAGCGGCCGGAAGCTGATGCTGGGGGAGGATCTCGGTGAAGAAAGGCGAGGGCCCGGGAGAAGTGCTCCCGGGCCGCGTCGTCGATAATCTGCTCACGCGTTCGCTACCGGAGCGATGATTTCACGCCCACCTAAGTATGAACGCAACGCGGAAGGAATGTAAATCGAACCGTCAGCCTGCTGATACGTTTCCAGCATGGCAACTAACCAGCGCGTGGTAGCCAACGTACCATTCAACGTAGCCACGGCCTGCGTGCCACCATTCACTCGCTCGCGAATACCAAGGCGGCGGGCCTGGAACGTGGTGCAGTTCGAGGTGGAGGTGACTTCCATGTACCGGTTCTGCGTAGGCAACCAGGCTTCACAGTCAAACTTTTGAGCGGCGGAAGAGCCTAGATCGCCAGCCGCCACGTTAATAACGCGGTACGGAAGCTCAACCTTCTGCAACATTTCTTCTTCCCACGCCAAGAAACGCTGGTGTTCGTCCGCCGCGTCCTCTGCCGTGCAGAAGGAGAACATTTCCACCTTGTTGAACTGGTGAACGCGAATAATGCCGCGCGTATCGCGGCCATACGAACCGGCTTCGCGGCGGTAGCAGGTAGACCAGCCAGCATACCGCTTCGGGCCATCGCTCAAATCCAAAATCTCATCCGAATGGTAGCCAGCCAAGGCCACTTCGGAGGTACCGGTGAGGTACAGATCGTCTGCTGGCAAGTAGTAGATTTCATCCGAGTGAGCACCCAAGAAGCCCGTGCCACCCATAACTTCTGGGCGAACAAGGGTAGGCGTGTTCATCAACGTGAAACCGTTGGCTTCGGCCTGATCGGCTGCCATCGTGAGCAGAGCCAACTCCAGGCGGGCGCCAATACCCTTCAAATAGTAGAAACGAGAGCCAGAAACCTTGGTGCCGCGCTCCATATCAACCGCGCCGATCGCTTCGGCAACGTCCAAATGATCCTTAGGCTCAAATCCTTCTGCCGCGAAATCGCGGATCGTGCCCACTTCACGTAAGACTTCGTAATCATCTTCGCCACCAGCAGGAACGGTAGGCAACACAGGGTTGGCCAGCTTCATCATGGCCGCCTGGAATTCTTCCGCCGCCTTGTTGGATTCGGCTTCCAGAGCCTTCACTTGGTCAGACATATCCTTGGCCTGCGCCAAAATAGCTGGGCGTTCTTCTGGAGACGCCTTGCCCACGGTGCGGGAGAGGTTCTTTTGTTGGGCGCGCAGATCTTCGAACGCCTGCTGGGAGGCGCGGCGCTTTTCATCTGCGGCCAAAATAGTATCTACAAGCGCGGGATCATCACCACGGGCCTGCTGGGAGGCACGCACGGCCTCTGGGTTTTCGCGAAGGGTACGAATATCGATCATGTGTGTAAGTTTAGTGCTTTTCCGGCCGGTCTTACTAGCGCAGAGTGTGCGCGGAAGTGAAATGTGCTGTATAAGCTGTGGGAGGTATCGAGTAGGATTGGGCGTATGGATTGGGAATTGGTTCTCTCGGTTGCTACGTTCGTGGCTGCGTTCGTGGCGCTTTTTGGCATGCTTCGTAATCGCCGTGCGATTCGAGGGATGGTTGTTGACCGGCGGAGAACCAGCGCCTCGCGGGAGAGCGAATCGGCGCAGAGCGCGCTGGCGGATATTCCTGGTGCCGCTTACGTTGTGTATAACCCTACGAAGAATACAGATTGGGCTGGGTTGCGTGCGGTTTTGGCGCGTACGGCTCACGATGCGTCGTTGGGGGAGCCCGTGTGGTTGCCTACTACGGCGGAGGATCCGGGGTTGGGGCAGACTCGGGAAGCGATTGCCGCGGGTGCGTCTGTTGTGATTGCGGTTGGCGGGGATGGTACCGTTCGGCGGGTTGCGGAAGGTTTGGCTGGTACGGATATTCCGATGGGGTTGATTCCGATTGGTACCGGGAACCTTTTGGCGCGGAATTTGAATTTTCCTCTCGACGACCTTCGGGAACTTTCCGTTATTGCCTTAACTGGCGCTACTCGCAGGATTGATGTGGGTGTGTTACAGGTGCGAGAATCGATTGTGGCTGCGGGAGGAACGAAGGATCTGGGTAGCGGTGATGTGGCCGCGCCTGGGAAGCACGTGTTTGTAGTGAACGCGGGCATGGGGCTGGATGCTGCGATTATGGCTGAAGCCGATGCGAACCAGAAACTGAAAGAAAAGCTTGGGTGGGCGGCCTATTTTAAGGCTGCCCTGCCTCATATTTTGGCTCCGAAGATGGTTGCCACGATTACTGCGGGGAGTGCTACGGCACCGGTAACTACCGATGCTCGAACCGTCATGTTTTTAAACTGTGGTGAACTGTTGGGCGGGCTTATTTTGGATTCCACAGCTAAATCGGATGATGGGTGGATGGAACTCGCGATTGTTGATACTCGGGCTGGGCTGATCGGCTGGGCTGATTTGCTACGCCGGGCAGGGATGCGTGGGATTGGAATGAAAAAGGTTGATATTCCGGGCGTTCCCGCGCAGGGCGATCTGGATGTTCACCGGATCACTGAAGCCACTCTGGAAACACGCGATCTGCATCCGGTGCAGGTGGATGGGGATGTTTTGGGATACACGAACCGGGTTTATGCGCGCATCATCCCTGGCGCGTTGAATGTGCGGGTGCGAAGCTGATGCCACGAATGAAACAATCAACGCACTGGTGGATCGCGGCGGTTTCGATTACCGTAGCGTTTTTGGGTGTTTTGTTCACCCCTGCGTGGCGCGGGGGGCAGATTGCTCAGGCTGGAGACGCCGGCCAACCTGGTGTAGGCCAACGCACTGTTTTCATTGGGTTTAGTGGTGTTCACTGGGCGGATGTTTCTGAAGAACACACGCCGGCGCTCGCGAGCCTGGTGCCGCGTGGGGCCTCCTCTAATCTGGTGGTGAAAACGCTTGGCGTGAGCACCTGCCCGAACGCTGGCTGGCTCACGATCAGCCAAGGTGTGCGTGCGGCCGATCCGGTAGAAACAGGGTGCGCTAAACCTGTTATCGCGTCTCCTTCGGGGGTGCTTCCCGCCAAAGTGGAACGTGCACGAATCGACGGCGAAAAAACCTCCCCTTTTTCTCCTCCTAGAGCCACTTTTGGGGATGAATTAGCTGAACGCAACATCACCGTTGGCACGGTAGGCTCCGGGGCAGCGTTAGCTGCCCGA
Organism: Arcanobacterium haemolyticum DSM 20595; assembly: GCF_000092365.1. NCBI lineage: Bacteria > Bacillati > Actinomycetota > Actinomycetes > Actinomycetales > Actinomycetaceae > Arcanobacterium > Arcanobacterium haemolyticum. The sequence goes on along the minus strand of NC_014218.1, from coordinate 1,895,228 downwards.
TCGTCGTCGAACATAAAACTCCCAGGCCGCAGCCATGTTAACGTGACGTACGAACGCGGCGTGGCGCGGGACGTGGCGCAAGCGTACCGGAGCGTGGCTGATGCAGACCTGGTGATTGTGGATCTGGGGCGCGTGAACAACGCCGATCCGCATCGGGCGCAAGCCAAAGATAAAGGCACGCTGCAAGATCTCCGCGCCGCTTTCGCGCCGCCGGGCGCGCGTACCCCGAGCGCCACGCAACAAGTGCGCGAAATCGATGCTGAACTGGGAAAACTTCTGGCAGAAATTGAACCGAATACAACGATCCTTGTGGCGTCTGTGGCCGATTCTGATCCGGGCGCGGCTCACCTGCAACTCATGACTGCCGCGGGGGACGGCATCAAACCCGGCACGCTCGCGTTCACAAACTCAACCCGGCACCACGGGCTGGTGCAACTTACGGATGTGCCGCAGGCGATCATGATGTTCCTGGGGCATAGGCCGATCGCGGACTTTGTGGGATCGCCGGTGGCGATGCGCGACGGGGCGGAGATGACTTCCGAATCCATCATGGCCACGTTGCGGGATGCGGATGCGCGGGCGATCGCCGTGCGGCCAGCTGTGGGCCCGTTCTACCTGCTCATGAGCCTTTCCGCCGGTGTTTTCCTGGCGTGGTTTGTGGTGCGCTGGTGGAAGGCTGGGCGGCGGCCTGAACTTTCTGCTGGGCATCGTTTCTTCGGGCTGGTTGTAGCCATGCTGCCTGCCGGTTCGTTCTTGGCCAACCTGGTGCCGTGGTGGCGGGCGTCCATGCCAACCTTCGCCTTCTTGGGCGGCGTGGTGCTGATTGGTGTTGTGGTGGCTGCTGTGAGCCTGCGGCTTGCTGAGCCGGCTGGGCTGGTGGCGCTGGTGAGCGCGGCGGTGATTGGGCTGGATGTGATTCTTGGGTCGGGGCTGCATGCGTCGTCTGTACTGGGCGATCAGCCGCAGCAGGGCGGGCGTTTCTACGGGCTGTCGAATGCGCCGTTTACCGTGTTTGCGTTGGCGATGATCTATGTGACTTTCGTGGCGGTGCGGGCATTGCGTGGGCGGCATGAGCGCCTGGTTGTGCCTGCGGCCGTGATTGCGCTTGGCATGATCGCCGTGGTGATTGATGGGTCTGGCGCGTTGGGCGCCGATTTTGGTGGCGTGCCGGCACTGGTGGCTGCGTATTTGGTGATTTTCGTGGTGATGGTGGGCCGGGGGCTCACTGCGCGCAGTGTGTCTGTGATCGTGGTGTGTGCCGCGGTGGCAGCCCTGTTTGGTGCGTTTGTGGATTGGTTGCGGCCGGAAAGTTCCTGGACTCACATGGGGCGTTTCTTCCAAAGTTTGATCGACGGCGAAGCCGCCGTGATTATTTACCGCAAGTTTATGTTTATGGTTGGGTCTGCGCCGTGGTTCGTGTGGGTTGCGCTGGCTGTGCTGTTCGCGTGGGGCTGGGTGCGCCGCGCGAAGGTTGCTGCGGTGTTTGGGGTGCGCGGTGGCGAAGCTGTTTCTACTTCTACTGATCCGCTTGTTCTCCGCCCGCCTGTGGCCACAGCAACTGCGCCGCACCGCGACGATCTCCGCTGGGGTGTTCGGGCGATGATCGCCCTTGTGGTGGTTGGTGTTGCTGTGAACGATTCGGGGCTGGTTATTGCGCTGCTGGGTGTGGTGTTCGGGGCGCCGCTGGTGTTGGTGACGCGCCGGGGTTCGGAAGCCTAACAAGTTCGGGCATTAGCACGGCCCTGTGCTGCTGCGAACTTCTAGAACTGCGGGCTAAACGCTAGGCAATGAAATCCTGTTACGTCATCTAATTCTCGTCTTATAACAGCCCCTTTTACGTCGTAAAAGATGCGACGTGCCTTAACTCCCCAAAAACATCTGCTGCGCCTTGATCCCCAACTGGAACCTTGTATTGATGTTCAAGGCGGCCATGAGAGAGCCTACGCGTCGTGCAACGGTACGTGAGCTGACCCCGAGACGGCGGGCAATCGCGTCGTCAGTCAAACCCGCTGACATCAAACTCAAAATCTCCTTCGCATCATCAGGAATCGTGACGTCACCACCCACGCGCCGCTTCCCAAACGGAATACTACGCTCCCACATGTAATCAAAACCGCGAAGCAAAAAATCAATCAAATGAATATCGTCAGAAACCATCGCAATCGGAAGATCCGCATCATTCTTCCACATAATCATGATCTCACGATCATCCGCAATCAACATACGAAACGGAAGCTTATGCGCAACCGACACATGCTCACCAGCCTGAACACACTCCATCACCGCATCCGTAAACGCAGGATCATCAAACGACTCAGACTCATAAACCGACTCAATAAAAACCCCACGCTCACACAACGAAGAAAACAACGGAGTAGTCAACTCCTTGTGAATATGCGGCTCACTATCCCAATAACGAATATGTGACTGAGCACCATCAAGAATCTTGTTGTACCACATATCCATCTCACGCAAACTCACCGTGACATTGTGGTAACTCTTCCGAGTGTGAGACTCCATCGCCTCAAAAGCACTCAACGAATCCTTCAATTTCTTAACTTCAGCAAACTTCGAATCCAAAGCCTCCTGCAAAATCGCAGAAGCAGGCTGCGGAACCAGGCCGTCCTCCCCAAAAGCAACCAAGTTAAGATCAAGAAGTTCATCGATAACATCGTCAGGAATATTCAAATCCTGCTCAAGGAGAAGGCTCAGATAGGCATCCTCCGCCAACTTAGATGCCCCAAGAGGGAGCAGTAAACGGTTGCCGTCTGAATCAAAATCGCGCATAACGCCTCCAAAACGCCGAGCACCTGCGATGATCACACTACCTTAACCTCGGTTACTTTAGTGTAGGTTTTTGGAAATTCGGGAAAAGTGCGCACGATTATTATGACATGGCAAGTTTTTGCCTACTGTAATAACGGACATTAGGCGTTATACGAATTAAACGGCTTTCCGTGATCGGCCGCGGAGGAGCGGCGCGGATTGCGCACCTTGTGATCGCGCAGGATCCGGGCAGTGGCCGCCTTCAGCACACCCTTCAACTGCGACGCGCGGTGCATCTGGCCCGCCCAATCATTCGTGGAGACGCGGTGGCGCAGTTCGCAATTCACCTCTTGAACGGTGAAGCCGGCAACGAGAAGATCGATAGTCATCCCAACTTCAACACCCCAGCCGGAAGCGAGAGGGACGACGGCATCGAAAGCCTTGCGGGTAAGACAACGCTGGCCTGAAAGCGGCTGGCGAGGGAACCAGCCCGTGAGGAAACGGATCGCGTTGCGGCCAGTTTTGGTAACAATGCCCATGCCGCCCGCGCCAGACTGTGGCGGCAAGTATGCGATCGCGCAATCAACGCCACCTGAGAAAACAGTAGAAACAAGCGGGGCACATTCAACAGCGGAATCCGCCAAATCTGCATCCAAGAAAAGGAGTGCGCGCGGATCCCGGCCCTCCACATCACGCATCGCAACAACAGCGGCGCCGGTTTCCATCGCTGCCGCCTTGCCACGGTTCACGGCATGCCGAACAACCGAGGCGCCCGCCGCCCGAGCCACGCCCTGCGTATTGTCCGTAGATCCATCATCAACAACAACAACAAGATCCACATGAGGAATCGAGCGGGCGGCCATAATAGTTGCCGCAATACGTTCCTCTTCATTCTTCGCCGGAATAATCACTGCTACGCGTTGTTCTTTGTTCACAACACGTAACAATACTCCAAAAAGTCAGTAAAGTTCTGGTGAAATACGGCGGTGAGACGTAGGAAACGGGCAGATCAGAGAGAGGGCTGGGGTGGATCTGGGCAAGGGGAAGCAGGTGTTGGGCAACATAGCCACAGCAAAGCTGGACTTTGGGTAAACGAAAGGGGTGGGTTCGGAGCCCTGCTCCAAACCCACCCATCAAGGCCCAACAGCCTCACACAGTCAGTGGCTAGTGCGCACGCCTACAGCATGTGCACCAGAAGACCTCCCGCATTATCGCAGAGTCACCTGACGTGAGATGATGCCCGCGCGCGCACGGCGTTCTTCCGGAGTCAAAGCATCGGTCACAGCCATGGCCTTGCTGAAGCGCTCAACGAAGGCCTCCATTGGCTTGGTCAGTTCGTCGGCTTCGGCCCCTGCTTCCAGCTCAAACACTGGGATGAGCAGGCCGAGCGCGCGGAACGCGCCAACAAAACGGCCACCTTCAAATCCAAGTTCGCGCACCTGATGCATACGAGCCAACGCATCCAACACCTGTGCTTCTGGTTCCGGGCGCACCCAGCGCACGAATTCGCGCTGCATACGGCACCAGAAAGCGCCGTCAACGCCTGGAACTTCGGCGGTTGGCAGAACCTGATCGCGGGTCTGCTCCACGGCAGCCTTCATCTGAGGATCCTCAAGTTCGGCCGGATCCACCCAGAAAGCGTAGTCATCGTGCAGTTCCATCACGGATTCGAACGACAGATCAAGAACGTCCTGCAAGCGCGGCCCTGGGACTGGCTGATCGTTCTGCTGCAAGGTTTCGCCTGGCTTGAGTTCGAGGCCCTTAAGGATACGATCGGCAATATCTAGCGAAACATCGCCCGAGTTCATCACGGTCTGTGCCGCCACCAGCAGCACGCCGTCTTTCCGCCGCGACGCCGCCGCCATCCCCGGCAGCAACGTAACAATCTGCAGTTCTTCAGCGCCGTGTTCGGCAACAGTCTTCACCGGCAGGGTTGCGGCCGGCAGAATCTCACGCATCGCCACGAGTTGTGGTTCGAACGCGAGGCCTTCGAACGGACGGTCCACAAACTGGATACGGACCTTCTTTGGCTTGTTTTCTTTGTTGCGGCGGCTCGCCTTGCCCATCGCGAATCTCCTTCGAGGTTACGTTTCGCCGCGTCGCGGCAGATATACGTATATAAGCGTAAACGTTCCGGCAAAAACGCGCGAATTAGCGGCCGAGTTGCCGCAGCGCCCACCGGATCGAGTCCCGCGTGTACCGGTTTCGCGCCGGCAATTCCGAAAGGGCCAGGTCGTGGCGGCCTCCGATCACTTCCAGGGTTTCCACGTGGTCACCGAGCGTGGGAGCCAAACGTTTAATATCTTTCACATTGACGACGACGTCGGTGCGCGCCAACTCATCTGCGCTTGGATTCGCGCTGTTCCCGGATGCATCCGAATGAGCCACAAGAACAGGTTCATGAATATGTAGACCCTTCGCCACCATCGCATGGGCACGGCGGGCAGCCGCCAGAAAACCGGCAAAAACAGGGCCAGATTCTAGCGGTTTATGAGCCGGGTCAAACGTGAATTCGCCACCAAAATCAGTATGCAAACTACGCGCATAATTACGCCGCAAACGTGCCACCGGGAACGTAGGAGCCACCCGGGCAAGCTGCATAATCGCAGATGTAGCCACTGTTTTCTGCCACATTGGCCCATTGTGTTCCAGCCACGGCGAATTCAAAATAACCGCATCAACCGCACCAGGATGCCGATCCGCAAACAACGCCGCCTGCAAACCACCCGTAGAATGCCCGATCAACACAATCTGCTTCGCACCCACCGAACGTAAATGATTCAGAGCAACAAAAATCTCTTCCTCACGGATCAATAAATCGCGCAGATCATCACGCCGATTCGCCACCCGCAACGCGCGGCCCGAACGTCGAAAATCCAACCCATATAAAGGAATACCCACCGCGCCCCACGCGGCCGCCTGCTCCACATGGAAAAAGGAATCCACAAAACCAGGCAACCACAACGCGGCCGCACCCGAATCGGAAACGCGAGCATCGGCGTCGTACTCACTCACCAACACCGCAACGTCCGGCCGGTGAGGTGGGGTACCGGCGTCGGAATCATTCAAAAACGCGGTGCGCGCAACCCAACGCGGCCCGAGGTAATCAGGAACACCCGGGCCAAACGTTGCGCTGTAAAAATGTGACACGATCAGTCAACAATCCCGTACAGGCGATCGCCGGCGTCACCAAGACCAGGCACAATAAAGCCCTTCTCGTTCAACTTCTCATCAACCGCCGCAACCAAAATACGAACATTGCCGCGATCGCCAATATGCTCCTCCAAAGCCTTCAAACCCTCCGGAGCAGCCAAAATACAAATCGCGGTGACGTCACGTGCGCCCAGCTCAAGCAAGTAATCAATCGACGCAATCAACGTGTGGCCCGTAGCCAGCATCGGATCCAACACGAAACACTGACGATCATGCAAATCATCCGGCAAACGATTCGCATACGTAATCGCCTCCAGCGTTTCCTCATCACGCTTCATGCCCAAGAAACCGACCTCAGCAGCCGGAATAACCCGAACCATACCCTCCAACATGCCCAAACCAGCACGCAGAATCGGCACCACAACCGGGCGCGGGTGAGCCATCGTTGTACCCACCATTTCAGCTACAGGCGTTTCGATAGTCTTAGGCTCGGTCAAAACCTCACGCGTTGCCTCATACGAAAGCAGCATAATGATTTCCTCAACCAACTGGCGGAAAACCGGGGACGGCGTGCGCTTATCACGCAACGTTGTAAGCTTGTGTGCCACAAGTGGGTGGCTAATAACCTGAAGTTCCATACCTCTAATCTACCGTTTTCTTGGCAGGATGCATGCATAAAATAAGAAGCATGTACGAATCTGAGACGGTTACCATGCACGAAGCCATGGAAATAGCCCGGCGGGCCGGGGCAGACGGCGACGTTCCCGTGGGGGCCGTGATTCTTGGCCCTGATGGGGGCGTGATTGGGCGCGGATGGAACACGCGCGAAGCCGATGCCGATCCGTGCGGACATGCCGAGGTGAACGCACTGCGGGAGGCAGCGCGGGCGCTGGGGCGGTGGAATCTAAGCGGGTGCACCCTTGTTGTAACGCTGGAGCCGTGCACCATGTGCGCCGGGGCGATCGTGAACTCGCGGGTGTCGCGGGTGGTTTTCGGGGCGTGGGACGCGAAGGCGGGCGCTGCTGGGTCTGTGCGGGACGTGCTGCGCGACGCCCGGCTCAACCATGTTGTTGAAGTGATCGGCGGCCTGTGCGAAGCCGAAAACGTGGCCATCTTGCAGGATTGGTTTGAAGCGCGGCGGTGATGCGGGTTGTTCGGCTGGTGACCGGGTGGGGCTGCGATAGAGCCAGTGGCTTTTCTGTTTTGGTTGGCTTTCTGGCCTGTATTTGCTTGGCTTCCCCGTAGTTTGCTTTGCCATATTCGTTCCTGAGTGGTGTCCTGCCGGCTTTCCCTGCCTGTGCCGAGTGTGACGTGGCGCGGTCATTTTGCGCCGAACCTAGATTGCACGCTATCATTGGCAAGCGAGGTAGCGTGTCCGAGCGGCCGAAGGTGCAGCACTCGAAATGCTGTGTACGGTAACCCCGTACCGAGGGTTCAAATCCCTCCGCTACCGCCAATGGATTCCCCGGAATTCCAACGAAAAGTTGGGTTCCGGGGAATTTTTGTTGGGCTGGTTTGTTGGTGCCGCGTCTCCCCGCTATCTGGTTGCCGGCCTCCGCCGTCTGGCCTCCGCGGTTCCCAAAAAAGCGCCACATTGCACAGCAATGCTCCATAGAGCATTCCTGTGTTCTCTCCCGCCGATCGGGCGCCGCACCGCCCGCTATCTACCACCACCCACCGCCATCCTGCGCCTGCTCCGGCCCGAAATTTTGTTCTTCCACCGCGGTCATCGGTCCAATTTTTGGACATCCTTTAAAAAAATGTGGCACTGTACTTTACGGATCGACTAATCTTTGTCGCTGTGTGATTAAATGAAGATTGAACATTGCATAGGCGAATAGTTGTTTGGAGGCGAAGCAAACTACGGACGGGATAGGCATAGACGCCGCGCACTCTGGGGCTTTGGCTACGTAGGCCGTAATAGGCCACAAATGGAGAGAAAGCGAGGAGGTGCAGCGGCTCGTGTATGTGTTTATTGATGATTCCGGCGATGCCGGCATGAAATTTAATAGGGGTTCGTCCACGCATTTGGTCATGGCGGCGTGCGTGGTGCCTGATCGCGCGGCTTTGGAGTCGATCGAACGGGTGATGCGTTCGATGCCTGATTATTTACGCACGGCTGGTGAGTTCAAGCATGCCAAGATGAAGGATGTTCATAAGGACGAGTTCTTTGCTCGTTTGGTGGATGAAGTTTTTGATGTTCGTGCGATTATTGTGGATAAGCGCGAGTTGTCGCAGGGTTTCTTACAGTTGCATGGGAATGAGTTGAAGATTTTCTTTATTCACCAGTTGCTGGTTCGGGATTGTGAGCGGATGTCGGATGCGTTGGTGCTGATTGATGGCGCGGACGTTCGTGCTTTCGGTTGTTCTGGTTCTTCTTATGTTTTGAATCAGGCGAATTTGTGTGGGCATGGGAGTGTTCGTCAGGTTGTGTGCCGGGATTCGAAGCGTGAGCTTGGGCTTCAGTTGACTGATATGGTTGCGGGCACGATTATGACTGGCGTGAAGAAGGGCGCTCCCGTGACGTCTACGGATCGGTGGGCTCAGGTGTGGCATCGTGCTCATTCGAGTGGCGGTGTTTGGTGGGAGTTCCGCGGGTAGGCGAAAGGTAGCCTATCCATGTGCTTGTCATGGCACGCCACCATACGGAGACTATTCGGCTACCTTTCGTTTGTGAGTCTACGTGGCTGGGTTTTAGCAGTCAATTTAACGTTTTAGTTATGTTGTGTCTTTTTGTTACGCCGACGACGTTGCAGCACCTTGCGTTTTGTTCTTACTTTTCCTTGGGGAAAGTGTTCACCAAAGTATGTCAGAGGCGGCTTTTATGCTGGTTTTTAGCGAATTAATTGCTGGATTGGTGCGATTGCTTTTTTGGCTAGGAGGGTGAGTGCGATGGTGCTGAGCAGGGTGAGTGTCACGAATAGGGCGCGGTGGTTTTCTGCCAGTCCGATGTGGGTGAAGGCGATCATGGGGAGGCGTTGGAGTACGTAGATCCAGAAGAGGTTTTTCCCGAACCATTCCAGGATTGGGCTGTTGATGTGAATGATTGTTGTGATGAGGAGGGCTAGGAGGCAGTAGGCAAGGGCTGCTAGTTGGAAGATGAGGTAGTGCGTGCCGGAGTAGGCGCGGAGTGTGGCGAATGCTAGTGTGCTGGCTGCGAAGAGGAGTAGCCAGGTTGGCCATGGGTGTGGGCGGCGTAGTGCGTTTTCGATCGGGGTGCGGTAGGCGGACCATGCCATGCCTAGTGGGTAGCAGAGCACGGTGTTGTAGGAGTAGGTTGCGATGCCGCCTTTTGCCCACCACATGGTGAGGCTGAATGCGATTGTGACTAGGAACATCAATGCGATGGGCAGTGCTGTTGTGGCTGTAGCTGATGCTGCAGTCGGTGTTGTGGTTGCAGTGGCTGGTGTGTCTACTGGCGTGCTGGTGATTCGTGCCGTGAGTGTGTATGTGAGGTAGGTGAGTAGGTAGAGTACGAGGATTGCGAAGATGTACCAGGCTGAATTTCCTATACTTGTCCATCCTAGGAACGCGAAGATGACCTGGTAGGGGGTGATTTCGCGGCCAAGTATGAGGTCGAGTGTGAGGAAGAAGAGGAGTGCGAATGCGAAGTTGATCCAGGTGATGCCTATGCGTTTGCGGGGCAGGGTGTGGACGTATCCGGGTTTCCGTCTGATTGATTCGTGGATTCCGTATCCGGAGTAGAAGAGGAAGAGTGCCACCATGAGTTGGCCGAGTCCTGTTGCTACGGTGTACATCCATGCGTCTGTTTCTGGAACGTAGGGCATGTATGTGCGGATGTGTGCGTAGAACACGATGAGGATGAAGAATCCGTTGATGCGTGTTGTGTGCTTGTGGGAGAGGTACGCGTCCACGTCCGGGGTCCGGTTTATGTGGATCTTGTACATGGTTACCGCGATTAGTGCAATCAGGAATATGTTCACAGAACATAGCCTAAAGGAACATGCCGTAAAGGCTAGGGAAGATCATCGGTATCTGTGAAATGGTCTCGGTCTCGTTTGGTTTTCGTTGCCGGAAGAACGCAAAGATTCCGATGGCTAATTCCCCACGGAAGGGATGTGCGCCTGGGGCAGCACGCTCACCTGGAGTGATTGCAGGAAATTCCGAACCCGGGTCTCGCTGCCCGAATAGGCGAGATGTGTGAACCGGCGTAAAATTTTCTGTTTTCTTGCCGGCGCGTTTTCCACGATCGTGTGGGCATCTTCGATCGAAATCAGGCGCTGGTAAAGGGCGGAATCGAGGATGATCAGGTCTGATTCGGGGTGGGTGCAGGTCCGGGCAGGCGCCAGGTGAAGTTGCGCAGGCACAGTCCCAGACACTGGTGCCACACCAGCCTTTCCCGTACGCTATATGTATGCTTTATCCAATTCATGTGTATGGTTCGCCGGTTCTCCATAAAACCAGTGCAAAAGTAACAGTTTTTGATGAAAAGCTTGCCACCTTGGCGCAGGATATGTTTGAAACGTGCGAAGCGGCGCCGGGAGTTGGTTTGGCGGCCCCGCAGATCGGCCTGGATTTGGCGATGTTCGTGTGGATGTACGACGGCCCAGAACATAAAGGCCCGCAGCGCGGCGTTGCCGTGAACCCAACGTTGCTGATCGAACCGGTTGACGTGTTCGAACCAGGCCCAGCAGATGAAGAAGGCTGCCTCTCTTTCCCTGGCTACCAGTATGGTTTGCGTCGTTCGCCGCGGGCGGTGCTCCGCGCGCAGGATGAGAAGGGCGAATGGTATGACCTAGAGGCAACGGGCTGGTTCGCACGTATTTTGCAACACGAGTATGACCACCTGAAGGGCCGTATTTACGTCGATCGTCTCACGGGTAAACCAGCTCATCAGGTTGAAAAGGTGATGAAGCGAGAGAAGTGGAACGTTCCGGGGATCGTGTGGATGCCAGGCGAAGATGAGCTCTATGACGCGTCGGAAGAAGAGTTAGAGAACCTTGCTCAGATGTCGGCTTATTTTGCGGGCGTTGATTTGGCGGCAGGTGTGTCTTCTTCGAAGGACCACGGCGCCAGCTTTGGGCTGTGATCGGCTTTGGTTTGTGACCGGTTCATCACATCGAATGCGGTTGACGAGGAATAGCAATGGCGCGTAAGCTCCGTTGTTGGGCTCCCTGGAGGTCGTTGTGGTTTTCCACTTCGGCTTACGAAGGGAGCTTTTCCTTATTTTGGAGGAACTGCGAGTGGCGGCAAGAGTTGCAGTCAACAGCAAGCAGCGATCGCTGTGAGTAGCAGTGAGTAAGGAGAGTAAGCATGGGCTTCAAGGTTGGTTTTGACCGCGAGAAGTATATTGAGTTGCAGTCCAAGCATATTGTGGAGCGCCGCGCGAAGATTGGCGGCAAGTTATATTTGGAGATGGGCGGCAAGCTTTTTGACGATAATCATGCGTCGCGTGTGTTGCCTGGGTTTACTCCGGATAACAAGATTGTGATGCTGGAGCAGATTGCGGATGAGGTTGAGATCGTTGTCTGCTTGAATGCGAAAGATTTGCAGCGTCAGAAGATGCGTTCGGATGTGGGTATTACGTACGACGAAGACGTGTTGCGTTTGATTGACGTGTTCCGTGAGCGTGGTTTTTTAGTTGAGAACGTGGTGATGACTCAGTTTGAGGAGTCGAATGCGCTCGCGGTGTCGTTTATGCAGCGTCTTGAGCGGATGGGTGTGCGTGTTGCTCGGCATCGTATTATTCCTGGTTATCCTACGAATGTGGACGTGATTGCGTCTGATGAGGGTTTGGGTAAGAACGATTTTGTTGAGACGTCGCGTGATCTTGTTGTGGTGACTGCTCCTGGGCCGGGTTCGGGTAAGTTGGCTACGTGTCTTTCGCAGATTTATCATGAGGCGAAGCGTGGCACGAAGGCGGGGTACGCGAAGTTTGAGACGTTCCCGATTTGGAATATTCCGCTTGAGCATCCGGTGAATTTGGCGTACGAAGCGGCGACTGTTGATCTTGATGACGCGAATCTGATTGATCCGTTCCATTTGGCGGCGTATGGCGAGTCGGTGTCGTCGTATAACCGAGATATTGATGTGTTCCCGTTGTTGCGTACGTTGCTGGAGCGGATTGCTGGGGAGTCGCCGTATCAGAGCCCTACGGATATGGGCGTGAATATGGCTGGGTATTGTATTTCTGATGATGAGGCGGTTCGTGAGGCGTCGCGTCAGGAGATTATTCGCCGTTACTACCAGGCGCGTGTTGAGGAACGTAAGGAGTCGTTGGATTCGACGTTGTCGGATCGCGTGCGTCACGTGATGCGTAAAGCTGGGGTGACGACGGCGGATCGCCGCGTGGTTGCGCCAGCGTTGAAGCGCGCGCAGGAGACGGGCGCTCCGGCGTCTGCGATTGAATTGCCGGATGGGTCGATCGTGACGGGCAAGACGTCTGAGTTGTTGGGCTGTTCTGCGGCGATGTTGTTGAATGCGCTCAAGCGTTTGGCCGGGATTGATGACGATGCACTGTTGTTGTCACCGCAGTCGATTGAGCCGATTCAGAAGTTGAAGACTGAGCATTTGGGTTCGCGTAATCCGCGCTTGCACACGGATGAGGTGTTGATTGCGTTGAGCGTGTCGGCTGGTACTAGCCAGGATGCTCGGAATGCGATGGCTCAGTTGCAGAATTTGAAGAATTGTAATGCTCATGTGACAACGATTTTGGGCACTGTGGATGAGGGTATTTTCCGGAATCTGGGTGTGCATGTGACGAGTGAGCCGGTGTTCCAGCGTAAGTCGTTGTATCAGAAGAAGTAAGCGCCAAGTAGGAGAGGGGATCTGCATGTTGGGTTTGTCTGCGAAGCAGGTTGAGGAGCGCGTTGCGCAGGGCCGGGTGAATACGTTGCCGCCTCGCACGGGTAAGACTGTGTGGGATATTGTGCGGTCGAATGTGTTTACGCGAATTAACGCGATTTTATCGGTGTTGTTCGTGATGGTGATGACTACGGGTTCGATTATTAATGCGGCTTTTGGTTTGCTGATCGTGGTGAATTCTGCGATTGGTATTGTCCAGGAGTTGCGGGCGAAGCGCACGTTGGATTCCCTCTCTTTGATTGGTGAGGAGCGCCCGCGGGTGTGGCGTGATGGCAAGGTTGTTGAGGTGGCTCAGGAAGAGCTGGTTCTTGACGACGTGATCGCGCTTGGTTCTGGCAACCAGATTGTGGTTGACGGTGAGGTTGTTGAGTCTGATGGCTTGAGTGTGGATGAGTCGATGTTGACTGGTGAATCGGATGCGGTTCGGAAGTCTGCGGGTGGCGATATTTTGTCTGGTTCTTTCGTGGTGTTTGGTACGGGTGCGTATCGGGTCACGAAGGTTGGGGCGGATTCGTATGCTGCTCGGTTGACTGCGGAGGCGTCGCGGTTCACGTTGGCTAAGTCTCAGTTGCAGTCGGGGATTAATTCGATTCTTCGCTACATTACGTGGGTGTTGATTCCGGTTGGCGCGTTGATTGTGTATTCGCAGGTGTCGCAGGGGAATTCGGCGTGGGATCAGGTGATTTTGAAGATCACGGGCGCGTTGGTTCCGATGGTTCCTGAGGGTTTGGTTTTGATTACGTCTACGGCGTTTGCGTTGGGTGTTATTCGCTTGGGTAAGCGGCAGTGTCTGGTTCAGGAGTTGCCTGCGATTGAGGGGTTGGCTCGCGTGGACGTGGTGTGTGCGGATAAGACGGGTACGTTGACTGAGAACCGGATGGTTTTTGAGTCGGTTCGTGTTTTTGACGACGCTGGTGATCTGGGTTCTGATGTTGATCTGGTGTTGGCCCAGTTGGGTGCGGCTGATAAGGATCCTAACTCTACGATGCGGGCGATTATTGAGGCGCATGATGCTCCTGCTGAAGTGTGGGAGGTTGTGGGACGTCATGCGTTTACGTCGGCTACGAAGTGGTCTGGTGTGACGTTTGCTGGGCAGGGCTCGTGGCTTCTTGGTGCTGCCGATGTTTTGGCTGGCGGTAGCGAGGCTGCGAAAGCTGCTGAGGATCTGGGATCGAGCGGGTTGCGCGTCGTCATGCTTGCCCATACGCAACAGGAGGTTGGAGACGATACGGAACTGTCCGGCGTCGTCCCGGTGGCTCTGGTGGTTTTTGAACAAAAGGTGCGTCCGGACGCGGCTGATACGTTGGCGTATTTTGCGGAACAGAACGTGACTGTGAAGGTGATTTCGGGGGATAACGCGGCGTCTGTGGGCGCGGTGACCCGGAAGTTGGGCGTGGATTCGGGCGATGCTGTGGACGCGCGGACGCTAGGTGAGGCGGATTTTGACGCGCGTGTGGCCGAAAACTTGGTGTTTGGGCGCGTGACTCCGGATCAGAAGCGGGCGATGGTTGGATCGTTGCAGCGCGGCGGGCACACCGTGGCCATGACTGGTGACGGCGTGAATGACGTGCTGGCCTTGAAGGATGCCGATATTGGTGTGGCGATGGGGTCTGGTTCGCCGGCCACGCGCTCCGTGGCGAAAATCGTGTTGTTGGACGATAAGTTTGCAACCTTGCCGCACGTGGTGGCCGAAGGGCGGCGCGTGATCGGGAACATTGAACGTGTTGCGAACCTGTTCCTAACCAAGACCATTTACTCTGCCGTACTGGCCATGCTGGTGATCGTGAGCGCCGTTCCGTTCCCATTCCAGCCAATTCACGTGACCATCACCGGCTGGTTCACCATTGGTGTGCCGGCGTTCCTGCTCTCGCTGCCGCCGAACAATCAGCGGGCGCGCGATGGATTCGTGGAGCGGGTGTTGTGGTTCGCGGTGCCGTCTGGAATTGTCGTGGGCGCAAGCTCGTTCGTGACCTTCTTGATGACTTCGGGGGGCGATTTTTCTGGGGACTATACTCAGGCGACTACCGCGGCGCTCGCGGCTCTGATTATTCCGTCTACGTGGGTGTTGGCGTGTGTTGCGCGGCCGTGGGCCTGGTGGAAGGTGTGGCTGATCGTGCTGCCAGTGCTCGGGTATGGCGTGATCTTCTCATGGGGCCTGACTCAGCAGATCTTCATGTTGGATTCGTCGAATTTGGCGGTGATGTGGCAGGGCGTGATCGTTGGCCTGGTGGCTGCCGGGATCATTGAGGCGATCTGGTGGATCGTGAAGCGCTGGCAGGGTGAACCTATTGTGCTGTGGCGCAATGATCCGTTGATCTCGCGGCACTGAAGCGTGGGACCGGATGAACACTCTTGCGGTGTTCATCCGGCCTTTCTGCACCTTTTGCAGGAGTTGTAAAAACTCCCAGTGAATTCCCAGCTTCTGCGCATTGGTTTCAGAGATACGGATGGTTATATATAGGCATCGGAAGGATTTCCTAGTGTGTAACTCCTGAAGAATGCGGAAAGTGAATATGTGATAGGTGATCGGCTCGAAGGAGTTGTGCAACCGGCGGGCTGTTCAAGGTCATCTATCTTTTGAGGCAGGCAACTACGTGCGTGGATAGTTGCCTGCCTCTTCTTTATTGGCTGTTTTGCGGTTTTTATACGTTTCCACGGTCAGCTTATTTTCTGTGCTATAACGTGTGCTGGTGATGTGAGGGGAGTAACCTAGGACTTAGTACTCATAGTTCTACTGCCATATAAGGGCGGTGCGAACGTGGGTCCGAAGGAAGGTTTTAATTATGTTTAACGTCATCGGAACTATTATTTTCGGAGCCGTGATTGGCTTCCTCGCAAAGTTCTTCAAGGGTGCCAGCCTGTCCGTGGCAGCAACAGTGATCCTGGGCGTTGTAGGTGTGGTCCTTGGAAACTTGATCCTCTCCGCATTTGGCTACCCGATCGATACGCGCGGAATTGACTGGATCCGCTGGATCGTCTGTACTCTAACCGCAATGGCTGCTATCGGCATTTACGCCGGCAGCCAGGCGAAGAAGTAAATCTCTTCTAACCGACTGTCGATAAGTTGCCACTGGGAAACCAGTGGCAACTTCTTTTTTGGACAAAACGCTTGTTCCGTGATTCTGATGCTGATGTGAAGTCTCATGTTACGTCGGTTATTGATCTGCAAGAGGATCGTAAGGATATTGACGCCGGTGTTGTCGCTGCTGTTCCGGGCAAGGTTTCCTTGGGTGATAAGGTGTGGTTCGATGCGAACCGTAACGGCCTACAGGATGCTGGTGAACCGGGTGTTGCTGGTGTTGTTGTGACGTTGCTTGATGAAAACGGTAAGCCGGTTGAAGGTGTTACTCCTCAGACCACGAATGAGAAGGGTGAGTACCTGTTTACTGGTTTGGAGAAGGGCAAGTACCAGGTCAAGTTTGACTACTCTGGCGCAAAGACCGCAGACGGCAAGACGTTCGAAGGCTTCACCAAGAACGTTCCGTCTGATCCAGCACGCAACGTGTTCAAGGACTCCGATGTTCAAGGCGCAACTGGCCTGACCAAGGTGATCGACGTTAATGAAGATCGCCGCGACATCGACGCAGGTCTTGTTGTTGCCGCTCCTGCCGATCCGGAGAAGCCAGGTACGCCTGGCACTCCAGAAGAGCCTGGTACGCCGGAAGAGCCGAAGAAACCTGAAGCTCCTGTGAAACCAGAAGCACCAAAGGCGATTTCGAAGAAGTCTGATCTTGCTAAGACTGGTGCTGATCTTGGGATCCTCGCGTCTATTATGGGTGGCATGATTGCTGCGGGTGCGGTTTTGGTTCTTGGGCGTAAGCGTTCTCGAAACTGAACTGGTTTGCTCGTTTTGTTTGAGTGATCCTTTAAAGGCTGGTTGTTGTTAACTGGCTGTGGGGTTGGGGTGAATCTGCTGATGCAGGTTCACCCCAACCCCATTTGTTGTGCTTTAGTGCAGAGATGGGGCTTTTGGGGAGGGTATAAGATTCGAACACCTGCAAAATATTGAGAATTCGGCATGATCTGCAATATATGGTGGGAGCGCCGGATTTCCTAAGAAAATGCAGGTAGTGCTGTATGAGTAATGCTCCTAACAATTTGTTCGACGCCTCCTAATTGTTCTATAAGGTTATGCTTACCTAATAAAAATAATTGGAGTGTTTATGAAACGACAAAACCTCAGAGGGAGAGTTCCCTTCGCGTTAGCAATAAGCGCATTAATGGCAACAAATATTGTTTCCCCAGCTCATGCTGATAATGATGTTTGGGATGAAGAAGGCGATGAGATCATTAGCGAAAAGCCTCGTGAAGGGGATCTTAAAGGCCTCAAAGATCTATTCGATGGAGGCGAATCTCCGAAGAATAAGCCGAAGGATTCTCAGCCGAAGCCTGAAGATAAGCCAAAGGGAACCCCTGAGTCTAAAAAAGAGCATAATGATGGCGCAGATGTGTGGGGTGAAGATGATGAAGTACCCCCTGGTAAGAAGCCTAAGAATGACATCATTCCGGACCCGGGTGCTAAAGATCGTGAAGGCGATGTCCTCGATGATCTCGGGCTCGGAGATGAGCCAGATATCAAGCGCCCACAAACCGAGCGCAAAGAAAAGGTTGCCACCACCGCAGATTCTAAAGCGCGCAAATGGTCCGGGATTGACGGCAAGCGCTACCACGATTCGGTTCGCAAAACTGACCGCATCACCTACACCGATGCTGGCACGATCCCGCAGGTCACGTGCGATATTGTAGACCGCCCAGAAAACGATCTGATCTTCCTTTCCAAAGACGGCAAGAACCTCACGATCGTCCCATTCATTCCATACGGCTCCGACGATCACCAGGAAACCAAAAAGCTTTCCGAACAGCGCGGAGCCTACCGTTACACGCTTCCGCAAGGCTCCGGCACAGATTGGAAAATTACCTGCGTCAAGCCCAAGCAAGGTGAGAAGGCCACAGTCGCACTTGCGAACGGCACACAAGTTTTCATTGCTGACTCCACGAAGATGAAGCCAGAAGCTACACCTGCAGAATTGCCACTTCGCGCCACCTACCAGTTCGATGCGCCCGTGCGCGCCATTTCCTCCGACACGCCAGGCGGCGGCCAGGGATTGGCAGTTGCGTCCGGCACCAAAGTTCACTACATTGACCAAGTTGCAACGGCAAAGACTACCGAAGGAAAGCCAAAGATCGCCAAAACATGGGATATCGACGCCGATACCCCAGTTACGCTCGTACCACTCAACGCAACGTATGGTGGAGAAGATGCGAGCGTGATCGGCGTCGGGATACCTGATAAAAACCTTGTGTACGCAATCGAAACCACCGCTCCCACAGGAAAAGCCAGTGAAATTGGCGCAACGGTGACTGCAACTGGCGACGGAGCAAAGTTCGGCACAGCAATCGTAGGAATCGGCGACGTCAATAAAGACGGCAGCGATGACTACGCAATCGGCGCGCCCGAAGCGAACCACAAAACAGGTGCGGTAGCCATCGTCTACGGCCAAAAAGAACAGGCGGCCGGAACTAAAGTTACGGTCAACCTAGGCTCTGATCAAGATAACGCCGTACAAACCAACGGAAAACCAAGCGGAACGCTCATTCGCCAAAGCGCGCGCGGCCGAATCGGAATCTCGCTCGGCTATGTACAGCAATACGATGGGGAGAAGAATCCGGGAGCGATCGTCGTCGGCAGACCAGACAACGATGAACACCCCGGAGCCATAATGATCTCCGCCGAAGCACTCACGAAAAATTGGAACCACGGACTCGGCATTGATTCGATCCCGTGGAACCAGCGTGTCTGGTTCGCGACCGGAGAAGGAAAGGGCGACGGCGGAAGCACAATCGGAATCGTCCAAGCAGCGGATAGCGACAAAGACCTCACGGCAATCCTCGCAGCGGATACGAACGGAAAAGTGGATATCTGGACCGTTGATATGGGGCGGCAAAAAGAAAAACCGAGAAGGTAAAACCGCTCCATCCCGCACCAAAAGCAGAAAAGCGCGAGGCAGCCATCAAGCCAATCAACACCGCAACCAAGAAACGATGGGTGGGAGAATTTAGCAACGGGCTCGGAAGTTCGATCGCGCGCGGCCAATGTGACGTGACAGGCGACGGCAAGCCAGACCTCATCACCTCCAGCCCAATGCGCTCCGAATGGAAATTCGATCCATACTACGAAGACTCCACCGAAACCCACGGCTGGGTGCCAAACGTGACCGGGCAAGTGCAAATCATCCCGAACGGGACAGCAGGCAGCGCGCTGCCGGACACGAATATCATCACCATACTCGGGCCAAAAGAAACTGAAGACCCGGCGGCGGATGCGGCGGTCGGACTGTCGGTGACGTGCCTCGGGGATGTGAATGGAGACAAGATCGCGGATATTGCGTTCGGGTCACATACGATGGGGCGCGTCTGGGTGATTTATGGCGGGCCGGAGCTTGCGAAGACGGATCTGAATGCGTTGGATGCCTCGCGCGGATACGTTATCCAGATGCCACACGAATTCGGCGCCGCCGGATACCACGTAACCAGCGTGGGCGATGTGAACAAGGATGGGCTGAACGACGTCGGGTTTATTGTTGCTAATACGCCACTTTCCCGTGGCGAACGCGGAACCTACGGAACTGCGCTCATCGTTGCGGGGCAGCGCGAAAGCAAGGACGTGGACTTGGTTGCAAGCTACGACGATCCGCGAGTTATCTGGAGCGCTCGCACGCCAGAGGGGAACACACTCTCCGCGTTTACCCCAGTAGGTGACGTGAACGCAGACGGCGTGCAAGACTACGTTCTTGCCGATTTCAACGCGTACACCGCTGGCGGGAGCGTGACCGGCAAGGCCTGGGTTGTTTACGGCGGTTCGGCTGGTGGATACACCCTGGCCATGCCGGAAAATGCTTCGTACCGGTTGGGTGCGGGGACCTCGATTGTGTCAGTTGGTGACATTGACGCGGACGGTGTGGGTGACTTCGCCATCGGCTTCGATGGCGGGCAAATCGAAGGCGTCACCCAAGGTGGCGTGGCGATTGTTCATGGCGTGAAGGAGCCGATGAAGGCTGAGCAAGTACGCAAGATCAACCCAATGGATGCTGCGGCAAACGATCCGCGGATTTCTATTGTGAAGGGTGCCCAGGCTGGTACTGGATTCGGCTGGTCTGTGGATGCAGATCCGAAGCGGAAAACCATTGCTATTGGCGCATGGGGTGAAGATGCCAAGGGCGCCGTTTACGTTGTGGATGCAACGAAGATTCCTGCTGGTGTCAACGATATTTCAGCACTTGGCGATGCTGTGAAGCGCATTGCTACCGAAGCTGAGCAGGCACGATTCGGCCGGTCGGTAGCATTCGTTGGTGACTACCTTGGTAGGCACACACTTGCGATCGGTGCTGATGGCGTTATTGACGATCATGCCCAAGACCGTGAAGGCTACTCGCATGCAGCCCACCTCCTTGTCCTTGATATTGATAAGGAGAAGGTGAATCCGAGGGCCGGCGCGGCGGATTCGGCCGCGCCGGGCGGGCAGCCAGGGAAGCCGGGTGACGCCGGCCAGAAGCCAGGACATCCAGGTGATGCTGGTAAACCCGGTCAGCCTGGTAATCCAGATGAGAATCCAGGCCAGAAGCCTGGGGGATCTGGCGTCGACGGCAAAGGTAAGAGCAGTTCTTCCCAGGTGAAGTCGCTAGAAAAGGGACGTTCGGGCGGACTGGCTCGTACAGGTCTGGAAATTTCCATGCTGGTGGCTGGACTTGTTGGCCTGTTGGCCTTGGGTGTAGGCCTTATCGCGGCAAATCGGAAGAATGGCTGACGATAGGCAGTAGGTAAAACAAGAACACCTGCAAAAAGATAGGGGATCCGGCACGGCCTGTAATATGCGGCGAGGCCGTGTCGGATTCTCAATGTTTTTGTAGGTGCGGCGGGGGAGCAGTGCAGGTGCCACGGGGGAAGGCCAGCTCCGCCGCCCCTTCCACGATAGAATCCGATTATGGAGTCCTTGAGTGTCCGCGATATTCAATCGCTTGATGCTGCGAAACTGTATTATTCTGGCCTGAACCAGGAGCAGGTGGCGCAGCGTTTGCATGTTGCCCGGCCTACGGTGTCGAAGTTGTTGGCGCACGCCCAGGCCAGGGGTTTTATTCAAGTGAGGGTGATTGATCCGCGTGAGCAGGATGAGCTCCTGGTGGAAACGCTTCAACACCGTTACCGCCTCCTGGACGTCATCCTGGTTAGTCCGGCCAGCCCCGGCGATATTGCGATGCGGGAGGCGTTGGGCAAGGCGGGTGCGCAGTTGGTGACGTCCCTTGTTCGCGATGGCGATCATATCGGCGTTATCCCATCCCGCACCATGAGTGCGGTGGCCGATTTTCTTGAGTCGCACCCGCGGAAGAATGTTGAGATTATCCAGTTGAGCCACGGCCTGTCGGATCCGGTTCCGGAGCACGGCCGCCCGGGTACGCTGGAACGGTTCGCGGCCGCGTTTTCGGCCACTTGCCACCAGTTGGCGGCGCCCACGTTTGTTGCCACGGTCCCGATTCGCACGCGCCTGACGAAAATGCCGCACGTCCGCCGCACGCTCGACCTCGGCGCCAAAGCCCGCATCGCCATCTACACAGTCGGCGATACCGCCACGAACCGCGAACTCATCGAGCGCAGCCCGCTCACGCTCGCCGAACGTGAGATTATTTTGCAACGTTCCGTTGGGGATATTTGCGCTAGGTTTATCGACGACGGAGGGCGTGTCTGTATTCCTGACGTCAACAATCGCACTGTTGGGATTAGCCTTCCGCAGTTGCGGCATAAGGAGCAAAAGATTCTTGTTGCTGGTGGCCAGCATAAGGTAGCGGCAGTGCGGGCAGCGCTTGAGTGTGGGTATGTGAATCGGCTGGTGACGGATGTTGAAACCGCACGTCAGATCGTACTTGGGTAGCTGGTAAATCCTCGCGGTGAGCGCGATTTTCTAAATTGGCTGTAAATAATTAGGCCAATATGGATACTTATGATAGTGAATGGTGTAGGACAGAGCGCATCGTGCCCAGGCTATGGCTTAGCTATCCTAAAATGCGGTGGGCCAATTTTTAGGAAGTTCGCGTGGAACGGCAAAAATATTTCAAAAGTTTCATACGTAGATGTGGATCCGCATAAAGTGCAAAGAATAATTGAGAAAATGGAAAATGATCTTCTAGGGTCACGTTTGCCTAGTGTGAAACGGTATCGGAATGAAGAGGAACTAAGTAATATCCCCATTTGGGTTGCGATTGAAACAATGACTTTTGGAACTCTTGCAAAAATGTCGACGTTCTTTAAGGATAAGGATGTTATTTCTGCAGCGGCGCAGCCACTTCACGTTCCTACTTCTGGTTTTCTGATGCGCTACATGCTTTTTCAACCCTGCGGAATAGGTGTGCTCATCATGGGCAATTGTGGAACAGGTCGTTTTCTATTGCACTTAAAATTCCTTCTAAGGAAAAGAGGGTAGCTCCAAAATTTTCCCATCCGGGGAGTTACGGGGGAATTATTCTTATAAAAGTATGGCTGAAAAAGATGGGATATGGAACGGAGCGGTATGAGTCGGTGCAAGAATTATTGTCTTGTAATGAGACATATGAGAAAGGCATATTGCACCCGAAGATGAAGTAGGGGCCAGAATTTCATTCTCAACCAATCCCAATACCCGCGGCACAAATGTTCCATCTAAGCACGTATGCTCTAATTTTCCAGTGCTAATTCCCTTAAACTCGCGATAAAGAGCCACATAGAGCCATTTTCGCTAGAACAAAAGTTACACACCCCCTCTTTCGGAGTGCCCCAGCACACAGTTAGCATGAGAGCAATCGTGAAGGGAATACTAGATAGTCCGCCGTCGAACTATCACCCACAACGCCACGTTCAACGCAGAACCCGGCGCCCCAATTCCCGCTGAACCGACCGCGAAAGGTGCGCAATGAGCACGAAACGAATGATGAAAGAAGCCGAAGGAGTGAAGAACACGTCCTTTGGCCTCATCAAGGATCCAACCACCCAGCTTTCAAACGGCTACCTCAACAAAACCCCGCTCCTCCAATACATCCTGCTCTCGATCTGCTTCCCGATGTGGGGCGCAGCGGCGTCGCTGAATGACGTGCTGATTACGCAGTTCAAATCGATTTTTGAGCTGTCCGATTTTGCGTCGGCGTTTGTGCAATCGGCATTCTACGGCGGCTACTTCCTGCTGGCGATCCCGGCATCGCGCGTGATCCGCAAGTGGAGCTACAAATCCGGCCTATTGGTGGGCCTGAGCTTCTACATCATCGGCTGCATGCTCTTCTTCCCAGCCTCCCACATGGCAACCTACACGGTGTTCCTGGCGGCCCTATTCGCGATCGCAACCGGCCTTTCCTTCCTGGAAACGTCGGCCAACACCTACTCGTCCATGATCGGCCCACGCAAATTCGCAACCCTGCGCCTAAACATATCCCAAACCTTCTACCCAATCGGCTCGATCTTCGGCATCCTGCTGGGCAAATACCTGATCTTCACTGAAGGCGAATCGCTGAACAAGCAACTCGAAGCGCTCACCGGCGCGGAACGCCAACAGTTCGCAGAAGAAATGCTCCAGCGTACGCTCGGCCCATACCGCTGGATCATCGTGGTACTGGCAGTGCTCCTCCTGATCATCGCACTCACCCAGTTCCCACACTGCAAGCCACTCCACCACAACAAGGAAGCTAAGGCAACGATCGGCGAAACGCTCCGCTACCTGGCATCGAACCGTAAGTTCGCGGGCGGCATCGTGACCCAGTTCCTTTACGTCGGTATGCAGACCGCGGTGTGGTCGTTCACGATCCGCCTGGCCCTGAACCTGGACGATTCCATCAACGAACGCACCGCTTCCAACTACATGATCTGGGCATTCGTGGCCTTCTTCGTGGGCAAGTTCGTGGCAAACATCCTCATGACCAAGTTCAACGAAAACCTGGTGCTGATCGGCTACTCGATCGCAGGCGTGGCAGCGCTGGCCTGGGTTATCGCGGTGCCAAATATGACCGCCGTATACGCCGCAATCCTCACCTCCGGCCTGTTCGGCCCATGCTGGGCCACAATCTACGCCCGCACATTGGATTCGATCGAGGACAAGCGCCACACCGAAACCGGCGGTGCCGTGATCGTCATGTCGATCATCGGCGGCGCAGTGATCCCAGTGATCCAGGGCCTGGCGTCGGATACGTTCGGTTCGATGCAGCTCGCGTTCTCGGTTTCGCTGGTCTGCTTCGCGGCTGTCCTGATCTACTTCCTATACCAGTACAAGGCAGAAAAATCTGCCCCCGCAATCAACGAGTGAGGCTAGAAAATGTACACAATTCCTTTACATCGCAGCCAGTTCACGGAAACTGAGCGCACGATCCTAGACGGGCGCGGAATCCGCGTTGTGGCCTCTCGCTACGATACCGGCATCGAATCGCTCCGGGTTGAAAACGAACGCGGGTACGTTGAAGTGCTTCCGTTCATGGGCCAGATCATTTGGGACGCCGAATTCGACGGCACCTCCCTCCGCATGACCAACATGTTTTCCCGCCCGCAGCCGTGCCGCGAAATCGTGGACACGTACGGCTGCTTCGCGTTCCATTCGGGCCTGCTCGCGGCCGGCTGCCCGTCGCCCCAAGATTCGCACCCGCTGCACGGCGAGTTCCCGTGCGCAACCATGGATTCGGCGTGGATAGAGATTGACGACGACGGGGCCGTACGTGCAGTTTCATCCTACGAGTATGTCCAAGGATTCGGGCATCACTACCTCGCGGTTCCACACATTGAGCTGCGGCCAGGATCGTCGATGTTCGATATTGGGCTCAAAGTAACGAACCTGTCCAAGTACGCTCCAATGCCACTGCAATACATGTGCCACATGAACTATGCGTTCGTAGAAAACGGAATCATGAGCGAAAACCTGCCAAAAGGCGCGTTCGGTTTGCGACGCACGGTTCCCGCCCACGTCACCCCAACCGAACGCTGGACCGAAATAAACGAACAGATTTTGGCTGGAACGATCAATCCGGCGTCGTTGGAACAGGCAAAAGAATTCGATCCAGAAATCGTCTACTTTGCCGATAACCTGCCGCAATACGGCGAAAAACTGGAATTTGAGCTGGCCGGCGAAAACGGCGTGACCTTCCGGACGGAATTCAGTTCGGTAGAATTCCCGGTTGCAACCCGGTGGGTGCTCTACAACGCGGACCAGCAGGTGGCGGCGTTCGTGCTCCCAGGAACCTCCCGGCCGGAAGGCTACCTGGCCGCGAAGGAAGCCGGAACCCTCATCGAACTGGCTGCGGGTGAGACGCGCAGCTTCACAGTCACCACAGGAATCAAGGAGTAAACATGGACATCGCAGTAATCGGATCAAACATGGTAGATCTGATCTCCTACATCGATCGGATGCCAGCAGAAGGCGAAACCCTGGAAGCTCCCGATTTCAAAATGGGATGCGGCGGCAAGGGTGCCAACCAGGCCGTGGCGGCCGCGCGTTTGGGCGCGAACGTGCTGATGGTAACCCGCGTGGGGAACGACATTTTCGCAGACAACACCGTGGCGAACTTTGCCAAGAACGGGATTGATACGCGGTACGTTCTGCGGACTGAGATGAGCTCCGGTGTGGCGCCGATCTTCGTGGATGCCGAATCGCACAACTCGATCCTGATTATTAAGGGGGCAAACTCGATGCTGAGCACGGCCGATATCGATGCGGCTGCCGCCGATATCGCCCAGTGCAAGCTGATCGTGCTGCAGCTGGAAGTGCCACTGGAAACCGTGTATGCCGCGATTCGATTCGGCAAGGAACACGATATTCCAGTGCTGCTCAACCCGGCTCCAGCCCAGCCTGACCTGGTGCTTTCCGAAGTGAAAGACTGCTCCTACTTCATGCCAAACGAATCCGAACTCTCGCTGCTCACCGGCATGCCAGTGGACACGATTGATGACGTGCGCAATGCGGCTTCCGCGCTGCTGGATGCGGGCATGAAGAACGTGATCGTGACGTTGGGCTCACGTGGGGTTTTGTGGATGGCGGAAGGTGTAGACGAACTCCTGCCAGCGTGCGAAGTGAGCGCACGCGACACCACCGGAGCTGGCGATGCCTTCATCGGGTGCTTCAGCCACTACTTGGTTCAAACCGGGGATGTGCGCGAGGCCCTGACCAAGGCCAACCGGTATGCTGCGGATTCTGTGACCAAGCTCGGTACACAGACGTCGTATGCGACTGCGGAGGAATTTGCGCAGCTGTGATAGGGGCGGTTGGCGGCCTGATCCGAAGGAGATGGGCCGCCAACTCCTTTTCTGACCTGGCTCTTTAGAGCCAGGTTGGGTGGTGCGAGGCCCGATATTTCGGGCCTTCTTTTCTTTCCATCCCGGATTTCCAGCGTCCTTCTGGCAGGGCTTAGGCAACGCCTGCTCCGAGTGGTCTGGGCTTCAGGTGGTCTGTGTTTAGCTACAAGCAACCTCTGCCTCCAGGTGCTCTTTGCCCGGGGCTAAAAAGCGGGAGGCTGAACAGCAGTGCGGTATAGGGCACTGCTGTTTAGTGGGGCGCCGATTGGGCGCTCTGTTCCGGCCTAGTTTGTCCATCTCTCCTTTTGGCTGAGCCGCATTACGCCGGGATCGCCCGGCGGTTTCCTCTATTCCCTGCACATTTTTCGGTTGCCGATCATGGGTTTTTGCGAAAAATTCACTTATTTCCGGTGATAGGGCCATATATGTGGCTATCTCCGGCTGTGGGTGAGTTTTGTGTATGTTTGGAGTTTTATTCGCTGGTTGAGGAGGGTTGGGGAGGGGGCTAAAGAGGGTCGGGCTTGCTCCGAGATAGTCCTAAATAGGCGGCAGGGAGGGCAGCAGTGCCGTATATGACACTGCTGTGCAGCTGGGTGCTGATCGAGCGCAGTTCCAGTTCTTATAGGGTTCCGGTATGTCTGTTTTGGGGTGCATTCTGGCTCTTAGGGAAACGTAAACGGAGGGACAAACATGGGATTGGAGGGATTTTTGCGTTCTGCGGGGCTGCAGGTATGAAAAATCCGGCGATATATCTATATCGCCGGATTTGAGTCGGGATAGCGGGATTTGAACCCACGGCCTCTTCGTCCCGAACGAAGCGCGCTACCAAACTGCGCCATATCCCGAAAGCCGTGCCGGCAACATTCGTTAACCAACTGAATAATCATAACGCCGTTCCCACCGTTTTGTGAAATCCTCGCGGAGGTGGGATGTAGCATAGCTCCAGGGTGTTGTGCCATAGTGCCAATTCGGATCGATCTTGGTGGATTGGATCGCTAGGTGCCGGTGTCCGTGGCAGTGCGAACTAGATATGTAGGTTTTGCCGATTAATTGCCCGCCGCCCCAGGCGCTGCAACAACATCCAAGATGATTGCTTCCGGTGCGCAGAAAGTCCGAACCGGTGTGAATGGCGATGTGCCGATCCCTGCCGAAATCTGTGCCAGCATCCGGCTACCCAGAACGATCGAGCCGTCCTTTTTAATTACGTGGGCAGAGGATGGCTTACGATCCCGAGATTGTGCAGAAGAATCGCCCGGAGCGGTTGGGGTGGTTGGGGTGTTGGGCGCGGTTGGGGTGTTGGGCGCGGTTGGAGCTTCCTGGTCGGAAACAGAATCGCTGCCGGTCCCAGACCATTCGAACAGGCCCTTGGCGTAAGCGCAGTCCAGATCGCAGTTAGTCACAAGCGCATGCGAACCCGGAAGGTTCACCTGCCCGCCGTGCGTGTGGCCCGAGAAGCAGATGTTGGCGCCGTCTTCCTGCATCATGTCCAGCACCCAGGTGTAAGGGGCGTGGGCAAGGGCAAGTTTCAGGTGCGCGGTGGAGGGTGCAGTAGTGGTGGAGCGTGTGTTGGTGCCCGGGGATCGATCCTGGACAGTGGGCTCGGCCTGCCCGGCAGAGCCATCCTGCCCTCGAATTTCCGGCATCTGACGAGCTTCCGGCATCCGATCCAGCCCGATGTGCGGATCGTCTATGCCTACCAAGTCCAGTTCCCAGCCGTTCACGGTCACCTGCGCGCGCGCATTGTTCAGATCGATCCAGCCGCCGCTCGCAAGCCCGGCTCGCAGTTCGTCGGTTGGGAGGGGCTGCCCAGGAAGGTGTTGGCTGTTGGCAGGATGAGGATCGGGAACGTGATTGGCCGCGTCAGCAGGAGCGGCAAGAACTGAAGTAGCGCCAGATTCTGCCGTGGTATCTGCAGTTTTCCCTGTGTGCCCGCCGATGTACACGAATGGGTTTTTGAGGCGTGGCCCGTGGTAATCGTTGGATCCGAACACGAAGGCGCCTGGCACGTTGAGGAGTGGCCCGAAATCGGTGAGGATTGCGGCTACGGCGGCGGGTTCGGCGATCAGATCGCCGGTAAGCACCACAAAATCGGGTTCAAGCCCGGCCAGCGATCGGATGAACGCCCGCCGTTTGTGTTGCCGTGTGAGCAGGTGTGTATCGGAGATGTGGAGGATTCGGAGAGGCCCAGTTGCCGATTCGCCAGAAGTTGCGCCGTCAGAGGGGACGACGACGGTGCGCCGCCTTACCCGATACGCGTGCGCGTGGGTAATTGAGCCAAGGAGGGTGCCAGCGCCGGCGGCTAGGAGGCTGCCGGCGATGGTGATGAGGGGGCGTTTGATCATGGGCGCGGTCCGATGGAGAGCCAGAGGTTGATTTGGGTGCCTGGTGCGGCGTTGCCGGTTGGTTCTTGGCGGCCGACTGTCCCTACAGGGTGGTTGGAGTAGTCGCGGCCAACGGCCACGGCGTATCCGGCTCCTTGAAGGGTGGAGATGGCGTCGGATTCGCTCATGCCAATCACGGATGGGACGGTTTGTGTCGCTTTTTCAGTTTCTTCGTCTTGGCGCTTTTCGTCGTCGGTCTTTTCGCGCACGTAGGTGGGGGTTGGGCGGGCGAAGGAGGCGAATGGTTGGTTGGCTAGGGCTGCGTTCATGAATGAACGGAAGGCGGGTGCGGCTAGGGTGCCGCCATAGATGGTGCCGTGGTGGACGCCGTTGACTGTAACGTTGAACATTTCAATGTTTCCTGTCATGTGTCCGGTCCAGACTGCCGATGCGAGCTGCGGGGTGTAGCCAACGTACCAGGCATGGAAGGCGCTGTCGGTGGTACCCGTCTTGCCGCCGGCGGGCCGCCCACCTGCAAGTTGGGCGGCGGCGCCGGTGGCCCCCGGCTTAGGCACTTGTTGGAGCACCATGTTCACGCTGCGGGCAACATCTTTTTCGATTACTTGGCGGCATGATGGCTGTTGTTCTGCGATGATGGCGCCGGTGGAGTCGGTGATCTTGGTGAAGGAGTGTGGGGTGCAGGCGTTGCCGTCGGCTGCAAGTGTGGCAACGGCGGATGCCATGGAGAGTGGGGTGGTTGGATTGGCGCCGAGCACCTGGGTTGGCCGTGGGACGATTGGCGCGATGTCGCCTTCTTTCACGCCTTGCATGCCGGCGTTCTTGAGTTCTTTCAGCATGTCGGCGTTCACGAAGGAACCTTGCCGTGCCCCCATGGCTTCTGCGGTTTTGGTGATTTCGCACAGATCGAGTTTGGAGGACATGGTGGCGTATGCGGTGTTCACGGAGTACCTGGTGGCGTTCACAATGTTGATGCGCCCGAAGTTTTCATTATCGTTGTTTGTTACAGGGAACACGTCAGCTAAACCAGGTGCGCATGGGATCTTCCATGCGTTAGCAGGGATGGTGACTGCACGTTGGCCCGTCACGGTTTCGTATGGGCTGTGGCCTTTGGCGATCCAGTCTACAAGGGTGAAGATTTTGAAGGTGGAGCCTGGCTGGAAGCCGCTGCCGCCGCCCATGTCTTCGCCCACATTGTTGTTGACTTTGGTAGCGGTTGGGGCTTGTTCGGACGGGTTACCGAACGGCCGGTTTTGTACCATGGCGCGGATCTTGCCGGTGCCTGGTTCTACGGAGGAGAGTGCAATATCGATTCCGGATGGATCACCAACGGGTACTTGGGACACAATGGAATCGTAGGCGGCCTGTTGATCTGCCGGGTTGAGCGTTGTGTGGATAACTAGGCCACCACGGTAGAGTTTTTGTATACGTTCGTCACGGGTTTTGCCAAGCAGTTCAGAGTTGAGTACGTCGCGTACCGTGTATTCGCAGAAGTGTGCGGAGATTCCGGCTTCGCCACAGCCGTTGTAGGCTGGGGATACGTTGAGCATCGCTTCGATCGGCACAGCCACGGCCGCATCGTATTGCTCTTTGGTGATGTATTTTTGTTCCAGCATGGTGCCCAGTACGATATTGCGGCGCTTCAACGCGCCTTCTGGGTTGCTGACTGGATCCCATCGGCCAGGCGCCTGCGTGATGCCTGCTAGCATGGCGGCCTGTTCAACGGTAACATCCTTGGCTGACTTGGAGTAATAGTAGCGCGACGCCGCTTCTACACCGTATTGGGACGGCCCAAATTGCGCAATATTCAAGTATGCCGTGAGGATCTCATCTTTGCTCATCTTGTTTTCCACGGCCACGGCGTAGCGCGCTTCGTTCAACTTTCGGGCGATTGTTTGTTCGGTGGCGGCGGCGATCTGTTCGTCGTCGTCCGCAATTCGCCCTTTCTCCAACAGGGCGTTTTTCACGTACTGTTGGGTGATCGTGGAACCACCTGCGAGCTTGCCGCCGGTGAGATTCGCGAACGCGGCGCCCAAGATGCCTTGCGCGTCAATGCCGTTGTGCTGGTAGAAACGCTGATCTTCTATGGATACGGCGGCGTCTTTGATGAATTGGGAGATTCCTTCGGGGCCAACAACGATACGGTTTTCCGAATAGAAGCTTGCCAGCTTGCTGCCGTCTGCCGCCAGGATCACGGAAGCTTGGGATGGCGTGGTGAAGTCGATTTCGGTTGGGAGATCGTCGAAGATTTTGGTGACCGCGTTGATTGCGGTTCCCGACGTAGCTGCAACTGGGATCGCCATCGCGGCCAGGAGCCCTCCGCCGAGCCCGCAGAGCATGAAGAAAGAGAGCAGCGCCGAGAGTGCCTGCTTTTTGGTCAAGTTCCGTGTTTGTGTTGGCATATCTTCAGAATACTGCTTATTTCGTTTGTGCGCGCGTGACGTGAGTTATCATCTGCGTTTTTTCGATGTGACGTTTTGCCAGGAAGCCGGTAGCATACTAGTGATAGAGGTCACGAGTATGTGGGGTAATGGTGCCCTGCTCGGAGGGTTTTCGTTATGAGCTTGGCTTATCAAGAGCAGACGTGGGCTGTTCGCGCGGCATGCGCAGGAGCGGATCCTGATTCACTTTTTGTCCGTGGGGCGGCGCAGCGTCAGGCGCGGAATGTGTGTTTTTCCTGCCCGGTTCGCTTGGAGTGTTTGGCGGATGCGTTGGATTCGAATGCTGCGTTTGGTGTGTGGGGTGGTTTGACTGAGCGTGAGCGGCGGGCTTTGTTGCGCAGGTTCCCTGATGAAGAGAACTGGTTTGATCGCTTGGTGAATTCTGAGGAGCAGCTCGCGGTTGAGTTGCGGGCGGGGCGTGTTCCGCGTTTGAGTTAGGTGCGCGTATTCCCTTGGGCGGTTTTTCCCAGTAGTCTTGAGGGTATGAAGAAATTTGAGTATGTTACGTTACCGTTGTTGATTCATAATACGAAAGCGATTTTGGATCAGTGGGGTGATGATGGTTGGGAGCTGGTTACAGTTGTGCCAGGTCCGAATGGTAGTCAGAATCCGATTGCGTACATGAAGCGTGAGAAGCAGTGAGCGTTTCTGTTTCTGAGCGTTTGGCTCAGTTGGGGATTGTGTTGCCAGCGGTTGCTGATCCGGTTGCGTCGTATATTCCTGCGAAGTGTGGTGGTGGCGTTGTTCGTACGTCTGGCCAGCTTCCGTTTGTGGATGGCGTGTTGCCGGTTACGGGCAAGGTTGGTGCTGAGGTTTCGCCTGAGGTGGCTTATGAGCAGGCGCGCGTGTGTGCGTTGAATGCGTTGGCTGCGGTTGCGTGGGTTGTGGATGGTGATCTTGATCGGGTTGCGTCTGTTTCTCACGTGACTGGTTTTGTTGCGTCTGATCCTGAGTTTTTTGGGCAGCCGGGCGTGGTGAATGGCGCTTCGGATGTGTTGGGTGAGATTTTTGGCGACGACGGTGCACATACCCGTTCCGCCGTTGGCGTGGCTGTTTTGCCTCTGAATGCTCCTGTTGAAGTGGAGCTGACTGTTACTCTTCGGTAATTATTGGGAACTTTTCGTATGCGATAAAGTACGGAACGATTTCTGGGTTGGCCTGCATCTTTTCACGGTTTTCTGTGGAGTAGATGTAGGCCTTTTCCCATATGTGGTTGAATTCTTTGAAGATTTCTTGGGCTTGTTCTGTGGTGAGGAATGCTTCGGAGAGTATGGCGTGGTGGTGAGCGGTTCATTCTTAGTGACGCTGGTATGCGTTGGGTGTGCGGCGCTTCCGTTACCTGTAGCAAACTCCGCCTCCAATGTCTGGTGTATGAACGAAATCCCTGACGATTATTGAGTAAAATTCAATTTGTCCCAGTTTTTCAAAAGTTGTGAAAACGCTTCAGGGCAGTTCTGCGGATATCGCTTCTGTAAAGTCTTCTTGTGGAGATTTATTCGGAGGATCCGAGTAGCAACTACTGATTTTGAAATAAAGGCAGAGGTTGACAGGCTTGCGAAAAAGTTTGAACAAGAAATTGAAGGAATCGATGAGAAGGCGTTTGCTAAGCTCTCCAAGGAGTTGAAGGATTCTATCGAGAAGGTTAAGACAGGGAAGGCTGATAAGTTTAATTCGAAGCTTACGAACCCTGATGTGAAACCAGAACTCATCTACGTAACCCCAATCGTTGGCGGCGTAGTGCCTAACGCATCTGATCCAGCTGCTTTGCGACATCAAGCCAGTCGTTGAGATCACACCAAGGCGTACGCTACGTCGTCGCCGTTAACGGCGTTGCACTCAAGCCAGTTGCGGGCAACCCAAAGCGAAAAGGAAGAATCCGGTAACGGACTTGCAAAGACCGGTCTTGCACTTGCTGGACTCTCTGCACTCTCTATCTTCAGAGGGGCAGTAATCCGCCGTCGTAAAGACTGAAACCCGGATAGGTAAAACCACAAAGTGAGCCCCGAGACGCGAACGCGCCTCAGGGCTCACCAAACACACAAACAAAAAGAGGCGGGCTACCGTGTGATAGCCCGCCTCTTATACAAAAATCAATGAGCGCGACGCTGCAAACGCTGAACCTGAATCAACAACACAGCCCGACCCTCAAGACGAATCCAACCACGCGACGTAAAATCAGCCAACGACTTATTCACAGTCTCACGCGACGCACCCACCAAATGAGCCAACTCTTCCTGAGTCAAATCATGCGCAACATAAATACCTTCCTGAGTACGCTCACCAAAACGCTCCGCCAAATCAAGCAAAGCCTTCGCAACACGACCAGGAACATCAGAAAACACCAAATCAGCCATCTGCTGATTCGTAGTACGCAACCGGCGCGCAAGCTCACGCAACATCGACTTAGCCATCGCAGGATGCGAATCAATATACGACATCATATCCTTATGCGACAACGAAAGAAGCGAAGTAGACGCAATCGCCGTAACCGTAGACGAACGCGCGCCCAAATCAAACAACGTAAGCTCACCAATAATCTCACCAGGACCAAGAACCGCAATCAAATTCTCACGGCCATCATCAGCAGTATGCGAGAGCTTCACCTTACCATCAGTGACTACGTAGAGACGATCACCTGAATCGCCCTCATGGAAAAGCGACTCACCACGCTTCAAAGTGGTCTCGGACATGAGTGAAAGCAGATCGGCGCGCTCGGCGTCATCCAACTCCCGGAAAAGCTCCACATGAGCCAAAACGGTGGAATCCATCCGAATTCCTTTCAATAGTGACAGCAAGGACAAGACCCGCGTGTGTGCGAGGTCATACGTAACTAAGTTTGCCACGTTTTTCCTCAATAGGCACGCTTTATCGGGATATTGCGTGAAGGTGATTCCAAATTCCAGAAACTAAATAGGGAAAATTGCCTAAACTGGAGGGGCAGTTTGGCTTGGCTGGTTGGGATGGAATAGTGAGGTGGCCCAGATGGTAGAAACAAAGAAAGCGCGGAAACCAACGCGACCACGATCGCTAAAGGCGCGTCGTGAACAAGCCCAAAAAATCATAAACCGGCTCGCAGAACTCTACCCAAACTCCCACTGCGCGCTGGAACACCGAAACGCGTTCGAACTACTCGTAGCCACCGTGCTATCAGCACAAACAACCGATGCACGCGTCAACTCCGTAACCCCAAACCTCTTCGCCACCTTCCCAAACCCCGAAACCATGGCCAAAGCGCCCCTGGAAGTGCTCGAAGACATACTGCACCCACTCGGGTTCTACCGGGCCAAAGCACGATCACTCAACGGACTAGCCAACGGGCTCATGGAACGATTCGGCGGAGAAGTACCAGGGACACTCGAAGAACTCATCACGCTACCAGGCGTAGGGCGGAAAACCGCCAACGTGGTACTCGGGAACGCTTTCGGAGTGCCAGGAATTACTGTAGACACACACGTTGGGCGACTATCGCGGCGATGGGCATGGACCCGCGAAACCGACCCCGTCAAAGCCGAAATGGATTTGGCGAAAATCCTGCCACACAGCGAATGGACCATCATCTGCCATCGGGTGATAGATCACGGGAGGCGGGTTTGCCATTCGCGCAAACCCGCCTGCGAGGCCTGCCCAATGACGGATCTGTGCCCATCGTTTGGGCTGGTTTAGGGCTGGTTTAGGGCTGGGGTTGGCTGCTGGGGCGGATGGGCCAGCTGGTTACTAGCAAAGCTGGATCTGACGCAAAACTCACTTATTTCCGGCGATAGGGCCATATATGGGGCTATCACTGGCTGTGGGTGAATTTTACGTAAATCAGAGGGGTTGACGTGGGGTATAAGTAGGTTTTTGAGGTATGGATAAGGAAGAAATAGACGCCTTTGTGGAAAACTGAAGGGAAGTTCTCCACAGGGCGGTGGAAAAATAAAATCGTCCGTGGCGCTACTTTGCTTAGCTAGAGGCATGGCGAATATTTTCAGGCGGTATGATTGGCATGGAACTCCGCAGGCATTTTGCAAAGCTCTAAGACAAAAACGAATAAAATCGCTCGGGCATAGATGGTACTCCCTTGAATATCCGAGCGAACCATACAGAACAGCGTGCAAACACGGGTTTTTGATTGGGTGCCTTACGGCACTGCGCCACCATAATATATGGGTGCCTGAACACAGGGAAATACATTTTATTGCGCGCCGAAGTACTCCAAAAGTAGATCTGCCAGGGGCGTGTGTACATCGAGCAATGCTGCGGTCAGACTATGCGTGGCATACGCCGCCCGCACAAGCAGATAAATTGATAGTTCCGTTGGCTGATGCGTTAGAGCAAGCCCTTCATTACCACGATGCTGAAACTGGGTTAATCCTTGTGGAATCAATGCTCAACCTCAAGAAGATTGATTGCGAGGCCGCCGATTATTTTATCTCGCGAGTACAAACTGAGAAGCAGACAGTCTTGAAACGTTACATCACCAACTCTCAATCAGGGAGTGAAACTCGGATGCGGAATTTTCTTATATCCAAAAGATACAAAGTTCAGGCGCAAGTATATATAGAAGGAGTAGGGAGAGTGGATCTGCTTGTTGGTAATTCACTCATCATCGAGTGTGACAGTACAGCCTTTCACAGCCAACCCCTGCAAGTCGCACAAGACCGGATGCGAGTGATAGAAGCGAAGAAGCGAGGATATGAAACTCTGCGGTTCAGCTATCAACAAATCTGGCATTCATGGGAAGAAACACAGCAATTTTTATGTTCGTACCTGAAACAAGGTCATCATTTGAAGCAGCCTAAGCGGCTAGGCTGACGCAAAACTCACTTATTTCCGGCGATAGGGCCATATATGGGGCTATCGCCGGCTGTGGGTGAATTTTGTGTAAAAACCCGTAGGAGGCAGTGGCTGGAGTGTGGTTGAGGGGAGTGGGTGGGGTGCGGCTGAGGGGTGTGGCTGGGCTTGGCTCAGCGCAAGAAGTCCAGAATAATTTGCGTGGCCGCTTCGGGAGCTTCTTCCGGGATGAAGTGGCCGGTGGGAAGGGTGATTAAACGGTAATCGCCGATCGCGAATTCGGCATCCTTGTTCCAGGCGCGGGCGGGGAGTAGCGGATCGGATTCGCCGCGCACAGCCACAACTGGCAGGCGTACAGAATGGGCAGATTCGCGTAGGTAGGCGCGGCCTGATGGGCGCTGTTGAGCAAGGTACATCCAGCGCAGTTGATCGATCGCCGTATCTGCACCCGGGAGCGCAAGGGCTTCCGCGTATCGCTTGGCTTCGCTGGAGGCGCCCACATTTCCTGGCGCAGACCATTCGGTGAGGAGCTTGTGGAGTTTGCGTTCGTTTGTAAAGAAACGGGCGGAAAGGGAGCGGGCCACTGTGGCCAACGCATACTTCCATGTGCGCAGTGTGAGGTGTGTGCCTATGCGCTGGAGTGTGCGCGGATGAGGAGAGGAGAATGTGATCAGCCCACTGAACAAATTCGGTTCCATCGATACCGCAGACCATGCCAATGCTCCGCCGCGCCCTTGGCCAACGATCACAGTTTTGCGGGCGCCAAGTGTTTGCACGATCTTTGCTAAATCCTGAGCAAGCGTGAAGCCATCTTCCGATTTAGGAGTTTTATCCGACCCTCCGATCCCGCGTTGATCGATCGCCACAACCTGATAGCCAGCCTGTGCGATGGCATCGATCTGATTCCGCCACGCCCACCAATACTGTGGGAAGCCGTGAACTAAAAGAACAAGCGGCTTGGTTTCTGAATATTCTCCGGCAACAACGATGTGGAACTGTGCCCCATTTGCCTGTATCAGCCGGTGTTCCCAAGGGCCGGGGATTGTGATGCACGTGGTATCGGCAGGCATGGTCTACCTCGAATCGTTGGAGAAAGTTGTTAGCGGAATAATGGCAAGAATAGCGGGATACAGGTGACGCGGGCCGCGAGGCCCGCGTCAGACTGCATTGCTTATTTTTCGTCAGTTGTTTCTGGTGCCGTGGCCGGCAACAGAAGTTCGCGGCGGGTGATGGCTGTTGCGTAGACTTGCCCGCGGCGGCGCGCCGAATGGGCGGCAACGCCAGTCATAAACAAGATGAAACCAAGGATCGCGATGCGTCCGGTTCCGAAGTCGAGTTCTAGGTGGTGGATCACGTTTCCGGTGAACGCGTTGTAGCTTCCGATCTGGGCATCAAGCCAGGCGATCCCGCGCTGCGCGAACGCCGGCACGATTAGCGCGATCAGCCCGCCCACAGTAACGAAGGCACCCCAGAACTGTGCGCCTAGGGACGATGCGCGCGCCAGTAGCCAAATCAACGCGATAGTCACAAGCCCGCCCAAGAGTTCAATGAAGGGGAAGAGCGCGAAGGATTTTGCGGCCCACGGGTTGTTTTCTACTAGGTAGAAGCGGGCGCCGGCGTCGGAAATCAGGTACCACGCGAGTGGGAGCAGAAGGAGTGTGGCGAAAAAACTTCCGGTGTGAGTCCAGCCGCGGCTTGCGGGTTTGTCTGGGATGTCGGTGATGTTGCCTGGATCTTGGTTCCATTCGTCGCGGTGTTCGCCGAGCGGGAGTTCGTCTGCTGCTTCCATTACAGAGGTGCGGGTTGGTGCGGCGTTGTCTGCCGCCGCGGCAACAGCGATGGCTGCGGGCGCAACGGTTTCGGTTTCCCCGAAGAAGGTTCCGAGCGTTGGGTTTGTGTTTTCTGCGGGTGCGGCAGGTGCCGGGAGGTCTGGATCTGGCATGGTTGAATTCGGTTCGACGTTGGCGAATTGGTTTGCGCTGTAGTGTGGTTCGGCTGGTTGATCCCACCAGGCTTTTTCTTCTTGTGGGAGTGGTGGGACGTCACCGAAGTCAGGCGCGTTATCGGTTTCTACCGTGTCGTTGGCGATCTCTTCGGCCGGAGTTTCGGGTAGTGTGCGTTCAGTTTTTTCGACGATTGGTTCGAGAATGTGGTCGTCGTCAAACGGCCGCGGGTTGGCCGAGTTGTACGGATCGTTTGGTGTGGTCACGATTCCTCCTGTTGCTTGTTATGTCCACGCTATCGTTTCTTGCCGGTTTTTGTGGGGAAGTTGGCGGTGTTTTGGCCGAAAAGTAAGGCAGGCCATGACTGATTTTTGTGGATAATTTGAGTTTTCCACAGATTTTTGGCGTGCGGTGCAGGGCGACCTTGCGGTGCGAGATGGTGGGGTTTATGAGAACGACGACGCGGCGGGCCACGCCAGAACTAGAACTTGTATCAGTGTTGTATCGGGGAAATGATGCGCGCATCGAAAAAGAATTGCGGCGATTATCTGATCTGGTGGGATTAGATTTTCAGGCTGTGAGCAGGGATGATCGCTCTGTTGATGGGGTGTTACGGTTCCATTCAGATGGGCTTGATCCCTATGAAGTAGAGGCGAGCTTCCATGCGATGTTTGCGCCTTTCTTCGCTGCGGGTGTGGCGCGGTTTCATGTGCGGGATGAAGCGGCGGACGTGATGGCGTTGATGAGCGCCGTGGGTGTGACTGTTCGCGGAAATATTGTGGGCGTGTTCGGGGCACATGGCGGTGCTGGAGCAACCATGGTGGCGGCGTGGCTGGCGCGGCTGGTGGATAGTGGACCGGTGGCTTTGGTGGATTTGAATGTGTGTTCGGAATCGTGGGAAGCGCGGTTCGGGTTGAGTGAAGATGCCACTACGCGGGCAGACGTTGGCAGCAGGCGCGGGGCGTTGTTGCCAGGGAAGCTGGCTGATTCGTTGGAGGAATGGCATGGGGTGCGAATGTTGCCGGCTGGGCGCGATGGCGGAATGGGCGTGGGCGATTGGGGCCAGCGGGTGGTGACTGCCCTAGCTCAGGTTCATGCGTGGACTTTCGTTGATATGGGCGTTTTGGGTGCGAACGTGGAATGCCAGCGGGAGTGGGCTACGTGGTGTGATGTGGTTGTGGTGGTGACTCACGGGAGCACTGCTGATCTGCATGAATGCCGTGGAAAGTTGGCTCATCTGCAAGGGATCTGTGAACCGATCGTGGTGGCTAATGAGGTGGGGTCTACGTTGGAAGCGGATCACGCTGCCACCGTGCTGGATTGGAGAGCGGTGTTTCCGGTGCGATTCTTGCGCAGTTCGCAATCGGATTCTGAACACGGCGTGATGCCAGGGGATCGCACGCGGTGCCGAACGGCGAAAGACATGACTCGGCTTTGGCATGTTATTCGTGAAACGGTGGAGTGATGGCACGGCTAGGAACTGACCAGATTGATGTTATTCGGCGCCGGCTGGCGTCTGGCACCACCCAAGTTCAAGCGATTAAGGCTCAACCGGGTTTGCTCACGAGTAACGACGTCGCTCTGGCTGACGCTCAGATTCGCCACGAAGTAATCGGTGCTGGCGCCACGATCGGGCCACTACTTGAAGATCCGCAGGTCACCGACGTGATCGTGAACGGCCCTGGCGCTGTGTGGATCGATCGTGGAGCAGGAATGGAACAGATAGAGATCGCATCGGGCGATGAGGGGCTGTACTCGGCGGCGGGTGTGCGGGCGCTCGCGGTTCGGCTAGCTGCACTCTGCGGCCAACGTTTGGACGATTCCAGCCCGATCGTGGATGGAACATTTTCTTCCGGCGTGCGGCTCCACGCTGTTATCCCTCCGCTATCCGCCACGGGAACACTCATCTCGCTGCGTACCCACCGGGCGCGAGTTCTTCCGCTGGAAGAACTCGCCGCTTCCGGCTCTATCCATCCGGCTCTTG
The DNA here is from genome assembly GCF_000092365.1 of Arcanobacterium haemolyticum DSM 20595. Taxonomy (NCBI): domain Bacteria; kingdom Bacillati; phylum Actinomycetota; class Actinomycetes; order Actinomycetales; family Actinomycetaceae; genus Arcanobacterium; species Arcanobacterium haemolyticum. The sequence goes on along the minus strand of NC_014218.1, from coordinate 1,855,717 downwards.
TTCCCATGTTGAGCGCTATGGTTAGCCGAAAAGCGAATGTCATCATTTCTGGTTCCACAGGTTCAGGGAAAACCACCCTACTCAATGCCATGCTCAGCCGTGTGCCACATAACGAACGCATTCTCGTTATCGAAGAATCGGCCGAACTCGCCCCCGAACACCCACATGTAGTTCACATGCAAGTCCGGCGCGCCAACGTACAAGGTGCTGGCGAAGTCACCATGAGCGATCTTGTGCGAGCCGCGATGCGTATGCGGCCCGATCGGATCATTCTTGGCGAATGCCGCGGCGCCGAAGTCCGGGATGTATTGGGCGCCCTTAACACCGGCCACGAAGGCGGTTGGGCCACCATCCACGCCAATTCGGCCCACGATGTTCCCGCCCGCCTGGTTGCCCTTGGAGCCCTCGCACACATGAACGAAAGTACTGTTGCCGCCCAAGCATCCAGCGCTTTAGACGCCATCATTCATGTGGAACGCCACGGGAGCTGGCGCGGAATAGCTCAGATTGGTACTTTACGCAGGCACGACGGCGAACTCATCTCAGACGTTGCCGCACACATCACCCCAACTCGAATAATATCTGGGCCTGCCTTGGCTTCCCTCTGCGAGCGATTGGACGTCCCATGCTTGCCGTCATAATCATCTGCCTTGTAGCCTTCGTTAGCCTTCCCGCACAGTCGAAGAAAAGAACGATGAAAGGAAAGTCGCGGCCCCGTCGTCGCCCCTCACCCCGCAAAGTGAGCCTAGATATCGGGATGCTGATGGCGGAAGTGGCCACTCGGCTACGCTCAGGGGCAAGCGTGGAGAGCGCGTGGGAGCGGAGCCTCGCGCCGCTCGGCGGAATCGGTGGGCGAATAGGGGCCGACGGGATCCCGCAAACCCTGCGAACCATCTGGGAACTTGGCTGGTGGGAGCGCAAAAAGCGGCGAATATCCAAAGGCGCCCACGCGGCTATCCCATCCGCGTTCGTCGTGTGCCGAATGTCCGCCGGAACAGGCGCGCCGGTGGCCGACGTACTCGATACCTGTGCAAGCGGCATCACCGACGCCGGCGAGGCCGCCTCCGCCCGTGACATCGCCCTGGCCGGGCCGCAAACCTCCGCATTTATGCTGGCTGCGCTACCCGGCGTGGGAATCGGATTCGGCACGATGTTAGGCGCAAACCCACTCGGATTCTTCTTCTCATCCATCATTGGAGCCGGCGTTCTGATCCTTGGTCTCAGCGCCGAATTCGCCGGAATCTGGTGGGTGTGGAGGCTTGTTGCGAAAGCTCGAAAAGAAAGTGAAGAAATGTGATTCTGCTAGGTGTTCTCCTATTTTCTACCCTCTTGGTGGTGCCGCCGCGGCGAATGTGCCTGAACATGAAACCGGTGGAAGGGAGTGTGGATATGGCGGTCGTGCTGGATGTTGCGGCCGCTGCTTTGATGTCTGGGGCCTCTCTGCCCGTAGTACTACGGCATTTGGCCGGTGCTCTTGACGGATTAACCGTGGGGGTTTCCTCAAGCCCCAGCGCCAAACTCTCCGAAGTGGCAAACATGCTGGTTATGGGCGCAACATGGGATGAAGCCTGGGTCGGCGTGGACGGCTACGATCTGCTGGCGCGGGCGCTGAAGCCAGCATGGGTAGATGGGGTGGCACCCGTGCCACTACTGCAGCGGGCAGCTCAAACCCATCGGCTGACCCAGGTGCGTCGGGCGAAGGAAGCCGCCGCCCGGCTCGGGGCTGCGCTCGTGATGCCGTTAGGGCTCTGCTTCCTCCCAGCCTTCGTCATCCTTGGTGTGGTGCCGGTGGTTGCTGGGGCGGCGTCGTCGATCTGGTGAACTGTTGGTGATCGTTCGCGCATGGTGTTCATGTGTTCATGCGACATGAAAATATGAATTTTGTGAACGCCTCGAATCTGCCACGTCATGTTAAACCAATATTGGAAGAGTACGGTCTTCACGTGAGACGAAAGCTGAGTATGACGATGTCTATAGTGCGGAAACTGGGCTCCATGAAACGATACTGCTTGGGAAGAAAGGTTCTGCTGAACCCTTTGACATTTATGTAAAACGTGGATTACGTGCGCAAACGGCAGTTTTATACTTCGGTACAGTGCTTCGCCATGCGGAAAAAAGAGAACGTCAAACCTTTGTGCATTTCAGATCGAATCGTTGGATCGGTTGCTGATTTGGCGCGTCGTATGAAAGTTCCCTATGCTGATTTGTCGGGAAATGCTTGGATTCCAGGTGAAAATTTTTAGTTTTTGTTGAAGGGAAGGCTAAAAAGAAACTCGGTCGGCAATGGTGAGCGGATTTACCAAAACCGATTTACGAAATGTTGCATGGTTGCTAAGCGGCCCTTCACTGGTTCAGGGAACGATGCGAGAAGTGAGCGATCGTGCTGGAACTTCCATCGGGTCTGTGCATAACACGTGCGAAAAAATACGTACGAACGGATTCCTTTCTTGTGGAAGTGTAAGGAACCGAGATCGGCTTGCGAAAGAATGGGTGGAATCCTATCTTAGCCGTGGCGGAATTCATCGGTATGAACGAACCTTTTATGTTCCCGATAGGAGCAAGCTTTATGAACAAATCGCGGGAAGTGATATGCGCCTAGGTGGCGAACTGGCAGCTGAAGTAATGGGCTGGCCGATTATCTCCATCCATGGGATAGTTTACGTGTCTCACATACCTGAATTTCTTGCACGAGTAGCCACAGTGAGTCCCCGAGAAGGGGCTCCTCAAGCTGCTTGCCTAAAACCATCAACCGTTGCAACCACCCCTAGAATCCGCCAAGTTCCCATGCCTCCTGGGGGAAAGGGTAGACAACGTTACTCAAACTATGGTGGTGCTCGCTGATATGTTGGCAAGCAGGGATCCACGGCAAATTGAGGTAGCGCAGGAGGTTTTTGATGGAGGATTACAGCATTGACATCATAAGCTCCCAAGAGATGTGATTGAAGCACTTCAAGTTTTAACTGAAAATTTTGAACTGCATGATGCTTGATATGTTGTTATTGGAGCGCTTGCACGAGATATGGTGACTACGCATTTTCTTGAGATAGAGCAAAAGCGTGCAACAAAAGATATTGATGTTGGCCTATACGTGGATATTGTGCCGTTTTGCTCGTGTAAAGATGGGGAAGCACAAAATCAGTTTCTTCCGTGACAGCGTGTTAGATACGACGGAATGCGTGAAGCCTATAAAACGTCTGTCAAAGTCAAAATCGCTGATGGGCTGATAGTGAATTCTGCTTCGATCTATGCCTTAATTGACTACGATCCATTGTTATTCGGTCCTGCATGGTTAGGGGTTGGTGCAGCACGTATTGCGGAGGAAGAAAACCCGATCGGTAGTGCTAGCCGTACTTGATGAAAATAGTGCACCTCTTGCGCAAGATATGTCTACACAGCTTGCCTTTGAACAGATTGGCGCATGCGGGGTTTTAAATATGCATGCGGCGATAAAAGTTTGTGAGATGCCTGCACTGGACTTGGGCGCATTGTAAAAAGTTATCCACATTTTCTTCTAAATTGAAAATAATCCACGGAAAAAATAATCCGGTGCACGGGCCCTTCATTTTTGGCACACTAAATACATCACCAAACGTGATTAAAAAACATCAAACAACAATAAATGGAGGATATTATGAAAACTCTCATCGCACGCATGAAGAAGAACGGTAAGGCTGCTGAAAAGGGCATGGTCTCTGCGGAATACGCTGTGGGTACTGTGGCAACTACCAGTATTGCAGGAGTCCTTATTTGGCTGGCTCAGCAGGATTGGTTCAAAGAAATCTTCGCTGCTTTGTTCAAAATGCTTTTTCGAGCATTTATCGGTTAGCGGGCGTCCGTTTATGTATCTCCTCAGCGGAATCATGTGAGTTTTCTGTGGCAGCCCAAGTGGCTGCCACAGAAAAAGAGTGCACCAGGTGTCTACATGATCTCTGTGCGCAAAGGCTTTAATAAATAAAGCCAGTCATGATTCGCTCTCGGTGAAGAAAAGTTGGTGAATTGAGAAAGGGAGAGAAGTGGTAAATCGCAAGGTGAATCATAAGGTAAAACGCGTGGTTAATCGTCAGACTAAACCTGCATCGAACCGATATCTATCCTCGCGTGAAGTAGGTATGGTGAGCGTTGAAACGGCGCTCAGCATTGGCCCGCTTATCGCTGTGGTCGGTCTGCTTCTCATGCCGTTATTCGGCTGGATCTATGCTGCTGACGCAGGAAATTCTGCCCGTGAAATTGCGCGAGAATACGCGATACATCATGATGCGGCTGCGCGGATTTCCCGTGCAGAAAGCGAAGGGAAAGTTGTACGGATACGTCAAGATGGGAATTACATTGACGTCACTGTTACCCGCAAACTCCCCGCAGCAATGTCGTGGCTGGGCGTGAACCTTTCTGGCAGTCATCGAATGATGGTGGAGCCTAATGGGTATTAATTGGCAGTCACTTACTAATCGGCAACCGCCTGTTCGGGTTGAACGTGGATCCGGAACTGTGCTTGCCCTGGCAGGCATGGCTGTGCTCCTAGCAGTGGGTGGGCTCCTGCTCATCCTAGGCTGGGGGCTGAACGAAAAACAGGAACTCCAAGATTCTGCGGACCTGGCTGCTCTCTCCGGTGCTCACGCCTATCGGGCAGTGGGAACTGAGCGGGCAGCGTGTGACGCTGCCCGCCACGCGGCCAAGGACCGGGAGATGACGTGCTTCGTTGATCGATCCCGGGTGAGCGTGGTTATTCGGAGTCCAGTTGATGCGTTCGGTTTTCACCTTCAGGCACGGGCTCGTGCAGGCCCACGGAATCCCATTGATCCAGCGCTGCTGCCATAAGGAGGAGTGCTCCATCTTTCGAGAGTGGATTGTTGTTGTTTCCGCACTTGGGAGATTGGATGCATGATGGGCAACCGGATTCGCATGGGCATGTGGCCAAGGTTTCGAATGTTGTGCGTAGCCACGCTGGGCCAGCGTAGAATCCGCGAAGCGACGCGCCCGATCCGCCCGCAAAAGCATCATGAACAATGATCGTTGGGCGGCCAGTATCTGGATGAACCATTGTGGATAGGCCACCCAAATCCCATCGGTCACACGTGGCCAGCAATGGGAGAAGTGCGATCATCGTGTGCTCTGCTGCGTGCAGTGCGCCTGGAAGATCGGCGGTGTCGATTCCGGCTTCTCGGGTAGTGGATTCTTTCAACGTGAGCCATGTGCCAGCCGTGATAAATTCACGCAACGGCATAGTCAGCGGCACGTTGCCAAGATATACGCCATCCGAAACGCGCCGAACATCGTAACCAACCACCTGCGAACGTACGTTTACCATGCCCGTACACCACTGGCCATCGGGCAAGTTAATCGTATGAGCAGTGGAGACGACATCCACGGATGTTTCAGTGCGTGCAAACGTCCGGATATCTGTATCTGGAGCGGGGTGAGCCAGTGCCACATCTGTACCCAGCTCTTCAATCTCAAACGGTTGGCCTTGGTGTAGATAGATCGCTCCAGGAAACACAGTGCTATCAGCGCGAGCATAATCCACGGTTCCTATCACCGAACCATCAAGAGAATTGATGATGGAGATCGTATGCCCAGCATCTCGTAAATCAAGCAGCCCATGTGGTTCGATCCGCGTGGTGGTGTTCCAAAACCATCCGTCTGGGCGCTTGCGCAACAAATCAGATTCCACCATCTGATCAAACATGTCTGTAGAAGTTAACGAAAAGATCGGAAGATCTGCACGGGTGAGTGGCAGTTCATGGGCTGCCGCAGCTAAATGAGAAGGGAGAATCCATGGATTCGACGGATCGAATGTTGGCGATTCCGGAGGGGGAGACGCCAACAATGAGGGGTGATTAATGATGTAGTTATCAAGCGGATTATCGCGGGCCACAAATACTGCCAACCCCGTTGTGCCAGCACGCCCAGCCCTACCAATTTGCTGTTGGAAAGAAGCATACGTGCCAGGCCACCCCGTAACCACGGCAGCATCAAGCTCGTCAATATCAATGCCCAGCTCTAACGCTGACGTTGTAGCCAACGCGCGCAACCTACCGGATCGCACATCGGCCTCTAACTCGCGCCGATCTTCCGGTAAATAACCGCCACGATAAGCGGCCACTGCCGATACTAAATCGGGGTGAGTATCGCGCAAGCGCTCGCGAACCAGTTCGGCCACACGTTCAGTTCCAGGCCGGGAACGCACAAAGGTTAGCAACCGTTTGCCCTCTGTTATCAACGCAGCAGTTACATCGGCTGCCTGGAGATTAGCGGAATCACCAGAGGAGAGCGTGTAGATGTCACGGGCGCCTGCCGGCGAACCGTCGTCGTCAATCGCCACCACCTGGCCAAACGCCTCCCCAAGAAAACGTTGGGCTGCACTACGTGGATCACCAGACGTTGCCGAAAGGAAAATGACCTGCGGATGTGCTCCGTAATGTGCGGCCAAACGAAGCGTGCGGCGCAAAATAATCGCCACGTGAGCCCCGAAATTACCCCGGTAATGATGGAACTCATCAATCACGATGAAGCGCAAACCCCGCCACAAGCGCGCCCAATTCTCATGCCTACTCAACATAGAAAAATGGAGGAAATCAGGGTTTGATAACACAATATCAGCGTGATCGCGGGCAAAATCCCGTGCCACTTTATCGCTATCGCCATCCGCCGTAGTGATTGCTATGGCGGGATCTACATCGTAGGCCAACGATCGCAGGCTCGTGAATTGATCCGCCGCCAACGCCTTTGTTGGAGAAAGATAGATGGTAGTTGGGCGCCGCTGGCGCGTTGCCAACGAACGTGACTGGCTGAAATTGCCTAGCGTAGAAAGCGCAGGCACCCAAGCCGCCATCGACTTACCTGAACCTGTACCTGTGGCCACCACAATATGGTTGCCCCTATCCAGTTCTTCGATAGCGCGTTGCTGGTGAATCCACGGATGTTTCATGCCACGAGCAGATAAAACCTGGCGCAGACCAAGGGGAATAGACCGCGGCCACGTTCCATAACGCTCCGGCCGCGGAGGAATCGTGAGGTGACCGGTGATGGAATCAGAGAAAGATTCGGGGAAGGAAAGCATAGGTGTAGTGTCTCATTTTTTGATCTTTGAAGTGCGTTTCGTGAGACGGTAAAAAATAGAGGAAGTGAGCTATGTCATTAGGGGATTTTCTCAAAGGTGTGTCGTCCGCGAGATTTAGCCATACTTTTACGTCGAGAGAAATTAAAGGTGAAATCACTATATGTGGGGTATGCGTGTTGGGGTAGATCTACATGTAGGGAACGGAGTACGGTGTGTCCTACTGAAAGACACCATCAATGAAGAAATGAAGAGAGGTAGCGATCGTGAGTCACCAGATCGATCCCGTGCAATCAATCCAGGAGTACATTACTCGTGCAGATTGGCGAGTGAACGCGAATGCGAACCAGGATTACTCCCTCGGCGGCCTCATCCTCAACAATGCAGGCAAGATGGTGGCGAACTACTGGCTCGATGAAATCTTCAGCGAAGATGCCGGACAAGCACACCGCGAAGGCGATATTCATATTCACGATCTCGATATGCTTTCCGGCTACTGCGCAGGCTGGTCGTTGCGGCGGCTCCTTGAAGAAGGCTTCAACGGCGTATCCGGTGCTATCGCATCCAACCCGCCAAAACACTTCTCCTCTGCCTGCGGCCAGATAGTCAACTTCCTCGGCACACTCCAAAACGAATGGGCCGGCGCTCAAGCCTTCTCTTCATTCGATACCTATATGGCGCCATACGTGCGGCTTGATGGGCTGGGGTATGAGGACGTTAAACAGCACATCCAAGAACTGATCTACAACCTCAACGTGCCATCACGCTGGGGAAGCCAATGCCCATTCACCAACCTCACCTTCGATTGGACCTGCCCTGCAGATCTAGCAGAACAAAACCCGCTGATTGACGATGAACTCTGCGATTTCACATACGGGGAGTTGGCAGAAGAAATGGCCATGATTAACAAGGCCTACATGGAAGTCATGATCAGTGGCGATGCCAACGGGCGCGTATTCACCTTCCCAATCCCTACCTACAACATCACCAAAGATTTTGATTGGGAATCCGAAAACGCCACCCTCCTATTTGAAATGACAGCCAAATACGGGCTGCCCTACTTCCAAAACTTCATCAACTCAGAACTCGATCCAGGCATGATCCGCTCCATGTGCTGCCGGCTCCAGCTGGATATGCGCGAACTACTCAAACGCGGAAACGGCCTGTTCGGATCAGCAGAACTCACCGGCTCCATCGGTGTGGTCACCCTCAACATGGCCCGCCTCGGATATCTATATGCAGGCGATCGCACCCGCCTCTATGAACGGTTGGATGCACTACTAGAGATGTCGCGCGATACGCTGGAACGTCGTCGTCGTGCCGTCCAAAACTTCATGGACGCAGGCCTCTACCCATACTCGCAACGCTACCTGGGAACACTCAACAACCACTTCTCAACCATCGGCGTGAACGGTATGAACGAAATGGTGCGCAATTTTACGCTCGACGACTATGACATCACCGACCCGCGCGGCCACAAAATGGTGGCAGAAATGCTCGACCATATCAACGAACGCCTAGTGAACTTCCAAGAACGCACCGGAAACCTTTACAACCTCGAAGCTACCCCGGCAGAAGGAACCACCTACCGGCTCGCGAAGGAAGATGGCAAACGCTTCCCGCACATCATCCAAGCCGGAACCCCAGATCATCCGTACTACACCAACTCGTCCCAACTCCCCGTTGGCTACACAGACGATGCGTTCGAAGCGCTCGAACTGCAAGACGAACTCCAATGCAAATACACCGGCGGAACCGTACTCCACCTCTACATGAACGAAGCAATCTCCTCCGCCACCGCCTGCAAAGAAATCGTGCGCCGCGCGCTCACCCGATTCTCACTTCCCTACATTACGATCACCCCAACCTTCTCAATCTGCCCGGTCCACGGCTACCTCTCCGGCGAACACGAAACGTGCCCAACCTGCGCGTCCACCCGCCCAGCCGAACCACAAGAATGCGAAGTCTGGACCCGAGTGATGGGATACTTCCGCCCAGTCAAGTCCTTCAACATCGGAAAGAAGGGCGAATACGCTGAGCGAAAGATGTTCGTGGAGAAAGCCCTATAACCTCCATGACCGTGCAAAAAACGAGTGTGTCTGACCTTTCGATCGCTGGTTTCGTGCCCCTTTCCACGATCGATTGGCCAGACACACTATGCGCAACAGTCTTTCTTCAAGGTTGCCCGTGGCAGTGCGTCTACTGCCAAAATCGCGAATTGATAGATCCGCGCGCGTGCGGACAAGTGGAATGGGCAGACGTGCGCCAATTTTTAACCAGGCGCCGCGGCCTTCTTGACGCCGTTGTGTTTAGTGGCGGCGAAGCCACCCGGCAGCCCGCCCTGAAAGCGGCCATTGCAAATGTTCGAGAACTCGGCTTCAAAGTTGGCCTCCACACTGCAGGCGCCTATCCCGCACGTTTCGCAGAAATTGTGCGGGACGTGGACTGGGTAGGGCTCGATATTAAGGCCCTCCCATCAAAGTATTCTTCGATTATCGGAGCCGATGCTGGGGTGAAAGCCTGGCAATGTTTAGATATTTTGTTGGCTGAAGTGGAGCGCCGGCGCGAATTCACCGATTCGCAGCTCCGCTACGAAGTGCGAACCACTGTATTTCCTGAATCGGATGTGGCCGCTGATCTGCCCGCAATCCTAGCGATGTTACGTAAACGCGGGGTAGAGACGTTTGCCTTGCAAGAGGCGCGCACCCGCGGAACCTCGCCTGCCTTCCAAGAATCGGCCCGCACCTGGGATATCGCCCAGTGGCGCGAAACATGGAACGGGCTTGTGAAGGCAGTGGAGTCTGCGCAATTCCACACCTCGCTGATCCGGCCTGCCTAGGGAAAATTATCCCGGAGTTCTTACGGAAAAATCACTTATTTCCGTAAAATAGACTCATATAGAGGCCTATCGCCGGCTGTGGGTGAGTTTTGCGTAAAAAGGAGGTCAAAGATTGGGGGCACATGGGCAGCAAGAATCGCGATATCTCAGCAGAGAACGAAGCCGATAATTCTTCTTGCACGTCAGTTGGCAATAGCTGGCTATTTTGGGATTAGGGATCTTGGGTTGATGGCGTATATCCAGCATTGGATTAGCTAGTTCCCTCATCAAAATCGGGATTTAGCCCGCGCCGGTTCGCCCGGCATAATAGGGGCATGAAGAATTTTCGCTTTTTTGATCAGTTGCGCGCCGATTTGCGCGATTTCACCCCGGAACGCATCACGGCAGAGTTGGGTGCGGGGGCGCTCGCGGCCTTGGCGCGCGATGAGGCCGTGCCTGCGGAACTCGCTGCGCGCCGCGCCGGGAGCCAGGTTGGTGCGCTGGTTCGGTTGTGGTGGGTTGGCGATACGTTGAGTGACCACGACCTTGCACTCGCCCTTCCCAAAACCGTTGCCGCAGGTGGTTACGATATTCCGGAGCTGTTCGAAGAAGTAAAGAACGGAAAGCGCGCCAAGTTCCAGATCGTTCCAGTAGAAAGCCGCCACGGCGTTATTTGGCTGGCTTCTGATCGCGGCTCGCTCCAAGGCGCCCGCCACACCACCGATCATGTGATGGGGGTTGGGGGAGCAACACGAACGCTCGCATCGTTGGCTACCTATCAGGCGGGCGATTCGGTTCTTGATCTGGGAACGGGCTGCGGAATCCATGCGATCATTGCGGCGAAAGCCGGCGCCCATGCAACCGCCACCGATATTTCGCAGCGGGCGTTGGATTACGCGCAGTTCAACGCACGCCTAAACGGGGTCACGATCAACACTCGGATCGGTTCACTGTTTGAGCCGGTGGCAGGGGAGACGTTCAGCGTTGTCGTCTCAAATCCGCCGTTCGTTATCACGCCATCGGACGTGCGGGACAGCGTGGGCACGCTCGAATATCGCGACGGTGGCGCGCCAGGCGATACGCTGGCTGCCACGGTGGTGGCCGGGCTCGATGCTCACGTGGCCCCTGACGGAAACGCATACATGCTGGCCAACTGGGAAATCGAAGCAGGCCACGAATGGAATGAACACCCGCAAGCCTGGTTCGCACAAACCAACGCGGATGCCATCGTGATCCAACGTGAAGTCATCCCAGCCGATGCCTACGTAGAAATGTGGCTCCACGATGGCGGCCTGCGCGCCGGACACCCGGACTACGCGCCCGCCTACCGCGCCTGGATCAACGATTTTGCCAAACGAAACGTCACCCATGTGGGATTCGGGTACGTGCTTGTTCGCGCGTCGGAAACGTCACAGCCATGGCACGTGTTCCACGATCTACGTGGCCAGATGCCGCCCAATGTCCACGACGCCCTGGAACGTATGTGGTCTGCCAAGAACGTCACACCCGAAACGCTGCCAGCCCTCCACCTAAGCGCGAACGACCTAGCCGAACACCGCCGCTACCACCCAGGCGAAACAGAACCATGGCTCATCACGTTCTCCTCCAACTCCGCCTTTTCGGACGAAATGCAGGCAGACACGGCCCTAGCCGGATTCCTCTCCGTCTGTGACGGCGAATTGAGCGCCGGCGCGATCATGGACGCGCTCGCGAATCTGCTCGAAATCGCCCCGGCAGTCCTCCGCGAAAGCCTCACCCCACACGTTATCCACATGGTCCAAACTGGGTTCCTGAGCGTGGTGGATAACTGTGAACCTGTGGATTGATTTGGGTGTCCCTTACGAATATGAGGTATGTTTACAAACGGTACCCCATTCCTATATATAAGGATGTAACGTGACAAAGCTCGTGATTGTAGAGTCTCCTGCCAAGGCGCGCACTATCGCAAACTACCTTGGTGATGATTACGATGTGACCGCAAGTATCGGCCATATTCGTGATCTTCCGAAGCCTTCGGATTTGCCTTCAGATATGAAGAAGGGCCCGTTTGGCAAGTTTGCTGTGGATGTGGAGCATAATTTCGAGCCCTACTACGTGGTGAATCCGGATAAAAAGAAGAAAGTTTCGGAACTTCGTGCGGCGATGAAGAAGGCTGATGAGCTGTGGCTCGCAACCGATGAGGACCGCGAGGGGGAGGCCATCGCCTGGCATCTGCTCGAAGTGTTGAAGCCGAAGATTCCGGTGAAGCGCATGGTTTTCCACGAAATTACGAAGGAAGCGATTCAGCGCGCGTTAGAGGCTACTCGTGACGTGGATACGAAGCTTGTGGACGCCCAGGAGACGCGCCGTATCCTGGATCGCCTTGTGGGGTACGAGGTTTCTCCGTTGTTGTGGCGTAAGGTTGCACCAAGCCTGTCGGCTGGTCGCGTTCAGTCTGTGACCACGCGTTTGATCGTGGAGCGTGAGCGCGAACGTATGGCGTTTGTGCCGGCTGGGTACTGGGATGTCTTAGTTGATCTGCGGAAAGACGGGGACGATTTTTCCGCGAAGTTGCTTGAGTTGGACGGCTCGCGTATCGCGGTTGGTAAGGATTTTGACGACGACGGTGCTCTTACCCCCAAGGCTGCGAAGGAAGGCGTGCGGGTCCTGGGTGCTGATGATGCACAGGCGATTTCTGAAACGCTCCGTGATGGAAACTCAACGGTGGTGCGGGTTGAAACGAAACCATACCGGCGTCGTCCAGCTGCTCCGTTCACAACGTCTACGTTGCAGCAGGAAGCGTCCCGTAAACTGCATATGAATTCGCGCGATACGATGCGGGTGGCGCAGGCGCTGTATGAAAACGGTTTCATTACCTATATGCGAACTGATTCGGTGAATCTTTCGGCGCAGGCGGTTGCGGCGGCTCGTTCGCAGATTGAGGACATGTATGGGGCGCGTTCGTTGCCGGATAAGCCGCGGGTGTATTCCACGAAGTCGAAGGGCGCGCAGGAGGCTCACGAAGCTATCCGCCCTGCAGGTGATTCGTTCCGCACGCCAGCGCAGGTTTCTGGCCTTCTTCGTGGGCGCGAATTCGATCTGTATGAACTGATTTGGAAGCGTACTGTGGCTTCTCAGATGGCTGACGCTATTGGTTCCACGGCGTCTGTGCGTTTGTCTGCTCCGGTTGCTGGATTTGGCGATGCTCTGCTGGGCGCGTCCGGAACGATCATCACGTTCCCTGGCTTCATGGCAGCCTATGAAGAAGGCAAGGATAAGAAGCGTTACGAAGATCAGGCCGAATCGCGTTTGCCAGATTTGGTTGAAGGCGAAAAGGTGGAGAACACCGGTTCCAAGGCTGCCGGGCACGAAACGGCGCCACCGCCGCGTTACACTGAAGCATCGCTGGTGAAGACTCTGGAAGAAAAGGGGATCGGCCGCCCGTCCACATATGCTGCCACGATTTCCACGATCACCGATCGCGGGTATGTGGATCGCAAGGGGCAGGCGCTGGTTCCTACCTGGTTGGCGTTTGCGGTTATCCGATTGTTGGAAGAAAACCTGCCTGACCTGGTTGATTATGATTTCACAGCCGATATGGAAGAGGATCTGGATAAGATCGCTGCCGGCCAAGAAGATCCAGTGGAGTACTTGGGCGGCTTCTACCGTGGCGCGGGCGAAAAGAAGGGCTTGCGCGATCAAGTTGACGGGTTGGGCGATATTGATGCTCGCGCCGTGAACACGATCGATATTGGTGATGGGATTGCGGTTCGCGTGGGCCGTTTTGGGCCATATCTGGAAGAGACGAAGGACGACGGAACGCAGGGAAAGCGCGCCTCGGTTCCGCCGGAGGTTGCTCCAGACGAACTCACTGTTGCCAAAGCACACGAAATTCTGGATGCGGCATTGGATGAAGATCGCGTTCTTGGAAAGAATGAGAAGGGCTGGGACATCGTCGTTAAAGACGGCCGTTTCGGGCCATACGTTTCGGAAGTTGTTCCAGACGACGCCGTTCAGCTCACTCCAACCGGAAAAGTTTCTAAGGTGAAGCCGAAGCCGGCCACCGCATCGTTGTTCGCATCGATGAATCCGGAAACGGTAACTATCGACGACGCACTGAAACTTCTTTCGCTGCCGCGCGAAATTGGGAAGTCTGGCGATGATGTGATTACTGTGCAAAACGGCCGTTTTGGCCCGTACATGAAGAAGGGATCTGATTCGCGATCGCTCGAATCAGAAGAACAAATCTTCACGATCACGCTGGAAGAAGCCGAAGCGATCTTCGCTCAACCGAAGCAGCGCGGGAAGCGCCAGGCGCAACCGCCGCTGGCAGAACTGGGCACTGATCCGGTTTCTGGTGGCAAGATTTTGTTGAAAGATGGCCGATTCGGGCTATACGTGACCGACGGCGAAACGAACGCGTCGTTGCCGCGTTCGGAAGATCCAAACCAGATCACGCCAGAACGTGCGCAAGATTTGCTGGTTCAGCGCCGGTTGAAGATTGCCGAACAAGGCGGGCCGAAGAAGCGTAACGCCACCAAGAAAACGGTGAGCGGTGCGGGTAAAAAGAAAGCGGCCGCTAAGAAAACTACGGCAAAGAAGACGGCCGCTAAGAAAACTACGGCAAAGAAGACGGCCTCAAAGAAGACAACCACCAAGTCGGCAACAAAGGACTAAATCATGGGAATGTTTATCTCCTTTGAAGGTGGCGATGGCGCTGGTAAATCTACGCAAGTAGAAAAACTCGCAACGTGGTTGCGTGAGGCGGGGTACGGCGTCGTCGTTACTCGGGAACCAGGCGGAACTGAACTGGGGGCTCACATCCGCCACCTGCTCCTGCACGGTGGGGACGTGAGCCCGCGCGCGGAGGCGCTGCTGTATGCGGCGGATCGTGCACACCACATGGATACGAAAATCCGGCCGGCGCTGGAACGTGGCGAAATCGTGATTACGGATCGTTTCATGGATTCGTCTATCGCGTACCAAGGCGCGGCACGATCGCTGGGAAAGAACGAAATTCGCGATCTTTCCCTGTGGGCTGTGGAAGGAACCATGCCAGATGTAACCTTCCTGCTCGATATTCCCGTGGAAACCGGGCAAGCGCGTGTGGGGAGTGAACAGGATCGGCTGGAAGCTGCAGGGGCCGAATTCCATGCCCGTGTTCGCAACGAATTTCTGGCGCTGGCCGAAGACCACATGGATCGGTGGCGCGTGCTGGATGGAACCCAAACGATCGATTCAATCGCGCAGAGCATCCGGCACCACGTGGCTGAAGCTCTGGCGAAGAATGATAGTGTTCACCAAACTATGTCGGAGGCAGGCGGTACTCTAAACGCATGAGTATTTTTGATGGGCTGATCGGGCAAGATGCCGCTGTTAAGGAACTTCAGCGGGCTGCTGATGCTGCGCGCGCGTCAGGAAATCGGCCTACCGAAACCGCCGGAAACGATGCGGTTGCCAGCCAGGCAATGAGTCAGGCGTGGCTGTTTACCGGGCCGCCTGGATCCGGGCGTTCACTTGCTGCGTTGAGCTTGGCGGGGGCGCTCTTGTGTACAGGGCCTGTGCCAGGGTGCGGCGAATGTGCGCAATGTAAAGCCGTGCTGGAACGCAACCATCCAGATGTCACGCTTGTATCTACAGATCAAGTCACGATTAGCGCAGAAGAAGTCCGCGAATACGTGGCGCGATCATACGTGGCGCCAACCAGCGGGGCCTGGAGGATCTTCGTGATTGAAGATGCGGATCGAATGCTCACTCGCACCACAAATGTGTTACTGAAAGCGATCGAAGAACCCGGCGCACGTACCGTGTGGATGCTATGTACTGCCGCCGCGGCAGATGTATTGCCTACTATTCGTTCTCGATGCCGCAACATCAATCTGGTCACCCCACACGCATCGTTGGTAGCTGAACTCCTCATGAAACGCGATGGGATCGATTCAAAAACGGCACATATCGTTGCGCGCGCAGCCCAATCCCATATTGGGGTGGCACGGGCATTGGCACATGATTCCCAGGCGGCCGCGATTCGCACCAACACTCTTAACGTGCTGGCAACAATGAAGAGCGTTGGGGATGCGGCACTCGGCGCCCACCTCCTCTCAGATACCGTGGCCATGCGGGGCGAAACCACCACCAAAAAAGATCTTGCGGCGGAAGATAGCAAAGCGCTAGAAGAACAGCGCATGGCCGCCCTTGGGCTAGATGCGGGCGCTAAAGTACCGGCATCCGTGCGTAGCCAGATTAAGGAAAGTGCGGATGCCGCCCGTCGTCGTCAAACCCGCCAAGAACGCGACATCCTTGATCGCGAAATGGTGTATATGCTTGCGTTTTACCGCGATGTGCTGGTGAAACAAATGGGCGCAAGCGTTGAACTTATCAACGTGGATTACGAACAAGCAATCAACAGAATTGCGGCGTCATCCACAACTCACGCAACTCTAGAGAAGATTGATCGGATCGGTGAAGGCCGCACACGCCTGAAAGCAAACGTTCCGGCTCAACTTGTTATGGAAAGTATTCTTGTTGGACTCCGCTAAGCGGAAAACGGAAGGAAAATACCCCAATGAAGAAACGTATTATCGCTGCTCTCACTGGTGCACTCGTCCTTCTCTCCAGTTGCTCGGGAACTGTAGAGGTAAAAAACGGAACAGGGAAAATCCGCAAAAATGATTCCTCCCCGATCAGTGCGCACGCTATTGAAGCTCCAATGCCTGCAATCCCGGCCGGTCTGGAAAAATTCTATTCACAAAAACCCGCATGGAAAGAATGCGGGCACGGTCTGGATTGCGCCACTGTAACCGTTCCCCTCAACTATGCAGATCCCGAAGGTGCGGCAATTGAACTGAAAATTAAACGCCGAAAAGCGGAAGGCACCCGTATAGGATCTCTATTAGTAAATCCTGGTGGGCCTGGTGGCAGTGGCCAAGAAATGGCCGAAAGCGCTCCACAATTCTTCACAGATAGAATTACAGATTCGTTTGACATCATCGGATTCGATCCACGAGGCGTAGGTGAATCCACGCCAATCGATTGCGTCACCGATCGAGAACTCGATCAGGTGCTGTCCACCGTATATGCGGACACGCCAGAAGGCCAGGCACAATCGCGCGCTTCCGAAGTGGAACTAGCAAACAAGTGCGTTGAAAAATCAGGAAATCTTGTGAAATATGTTGGCACCGAAGAAGCCGCACGTGACATGGATGTGTTGCGTCATCTCATGGGAGATCCGAAGCTCTACTATGTTGGCTTCTCATACGGCACCAAACTTGGTGGAATGTATGCCGAACTTTTCCCGCACAACGTTGGGCGTCTTATCCTGGATGGTGCTGTTGACTCAGATGTTTCTGATTTCGAACAAAGCAAAGCCCAACTCAAAGGCTTCGAACTTGCAGCAAATAACTTCATTGATAAATGCTTAAAAAGCGAAACATGCCCGTTTAAAGGTACACGGGATGAAGCACGTGAAGAAATTCGGCAAATGTTTGAAAAAGCAGCCGACAAACCAATTCCAACCGCAAACCCTGAACGTCCTCTCACCCAAGCTGGGCTCATGCTTGGTTTCATCACGCCACTATATGATGATTCTTCATGGCCGCTTCTCACACAAGCAATCGATGAATATAAAACCGCTGGAACAGGAAACGCTTTCCAGGTGTTCTTCGATGCCTATACCGGACGTGATCCTCAGGGGCACTACAAGAATAATTCCATCGAATCACATATTGCGATCAACTGTGCAGACTCCACAATTGAAGGCACACCCGAAGATTGGGATCGGATGAGTAAAGAACTAGAGGAAGCCTCTCCACTCTTTGGAAAATCGCAACGCTATTCCCAGACAACATGCGCAACTATGCCAAAACCAGAACATCCTTTGGTGAAACGTTTCGTTGCGGAGGGATCAGATCCGATTGTTGTTGTAGGAACAATCGGTGATCCGGCAACTCCATACGAATGGGCTGTTGCTTTCCAAAAAGCCTTTGCTAATTCGACACTCGTTACTTGGGAAGGCGAAGGCCATACCGCGTACGGGCGTGCAGGAAAGTGCATCAAGGATGCACTCGATGCCTACCTGCTCAATGGCAAGGTCCCAGAAAAAGATCTGCGCTGCCCTGTGGAAAAGTAGGGGTGGAAAAGTAGAGCTGGTAGAGCCAGTCGGGCTGGAAGTAGAGCCAGAAAAGTAAGGTTGGGGCCACGGGACTAGTTCTCGTGGCCCCAACGGTTTTCCTCAGCTCTAACGTTCCGCACTCCGGGATCACTCCAGGAGTATTCCAAGCGTGTGATTCGTGTGATTTAGAACGGAAAGCTCACGTTCTTAGCTAATCAGTTGTGTTCTGTGCGCATCTTCAGTTACATTATTAGAGCTGTAAGAGCGCACGGCTAGATTTTTTAGCCTGCCACCTTAGCTCAGTCGGCAGAGCGATTCACTCGTAATGAATAGGTCGTGGGTTCGATTCCCACAGGTGGCTCTCAGTCGAAGCCCCCGCGAAAGCGGGGGCTTTCGTGTATCCACTGAACGGCGCAGGTAGCCAATTCCCGTTCTCATCTTTTGTGGGCATGAGGTCATTTACCGAAATTTGAAAAAGCTCAGCAGTAGCTAAAAGGTCATCGGCTGTCCAATTTGCTTTTCCGTGGAGTCGTGAAGATACCGCTTGTCCAGTAACCCCGAGTGCATGGCCAAGTTCTGCACGCGTCATTCCTCGCGCAAATAGCTGTTGAGCTACTGTCATGCCAATCGCTTGATTGGATGTACTGAATGTGTTCTGTCCGATGTTCATAAATAAAGTGTAACAAATGTAAGAAAACGCTTCAATTAAATGTTTTGTTTTTTATTGAAATGGTGTATTGTCTTTCGTGTGAAAGAAAAACTAACAGGCGAAAGTAATGCTGGCGAGCTCCTGGCGGCGCACGATGCTGCTTTGCTGCTTCCTGAAACATCTCCTGCAACTTTGTATCGTTGGGCGCGTCAAGGAAAAATTCCTGCTGTTGAGTTGCCGTCGGGGCGGAAGTTTTTCCGTCGTTCTGATATTGAGGCTCTTTTAGTGCCTGTTGTTGAGGAAGTTGACGAGGCGTAGTTATGGCTGGTGGAGATTTCTTTGTTGTGCGTCGTGGTGCTACTGCGGTGCCGAACTCGTTGGTGCACAACAAAGAACTTTCTTATGCCGCTTTAGGCTTGATCGTCCTATGCTTATCACTTCCGGCTGGAGCTAAAGTTGGTTACCGTGAGCTTGCTGGCCGTGGTTTGGGGCAAAAAGCCACACGGGCCGCGTTGAAAGAATTAGAGGGGCTGAATTATAGGTTCCGTTTCCAGCATCGACGTGATGGTCAAATTCGTGAACTCACCATTATCTCTGATGTGCCTTTAACCCCTGCGGAGGCGTTTGAGGATGCAGAACGAATGATGATCGGGCTTGGTTTTACAACCTCCGAGATTGTCTCGTGCCCGTCACATCCAGATTTTGCGATTCCTGGTAGGGAATTGAAGCAAACTGTTCTTACCTCACAGATTTCTAAGGAACGTTTACAACGTGCAAGTTCGACCCCAGCTCCCGTTAATGATTCTGAAGTTGTTGAAGTGAAGGAACCGAAGAAGGCACATCCTTCACCATCGGAAGAAGTAGCTGTTCCGGTGAAGGGAGGAAAGCTTGCCAACTGGAAGATTATTAATGCGGCTATTCCTCCAGAGCAGCGGCGAGGACTTATGGGTAAAGCGGCAATGAGAGTTTCTGATCTTTTAGATACTTTGCTTGATTCCGGATGGAAAGTTTTGCAGATCCGAGGCCGTCTCGCTGATAATCCGTTACCGTCAAATGTTGTTAATCCGCCAGGATTATTAATTTCCCGTCTGAAAGACTTGTGCGATATACCGCTAGGTTTTCCGGTGGAGGCGGATCGCTCTACTCGTAGCGATTCTCCACCGCCTCCACCGGACATTAGCCCAGAAGAACGGCAAGCTGTCGTTCAATCAATAAAGAAGTGGAAAGACACATCCGCAATTTTTAACCCTGCTAATAATCTCCAATCCAAGAACCGAAGCGAAGGGAAAGAGTGATGCATGCGAATTCTCGTAAATGGATTGCCGGTCTGACTGGCGTCGTCGTTGTTGGTGTGGCTCTAGCATGGTGGCGCACGCCAGATGCTGATGCAGAAGAGCTTGCTCGTTTGGTGCCAACCTTTAATGAGCAGGTGAAAGAGTTTGATGATCTACGTAAGCAGGCCAAGGACGTAGTGGATCGGTGTGAGATTATCACTGGCTCGCAGGTTACTTGTAATCCTGTAAGCCAAGCTTATAAGGATGCTGCAGCTTTTGATGTCAAGGTTATTGATCTTGATTCTGTCAGTGATGACAGTAAAACTTTGGTGGCGCTTAAAAATGACCGGGTGCGGATAAAAGAGATCAGCGAGGATTTGCGTGCTGGGATGGATAAGGCGCAGCATTCGATGGATATAAAATCTGGGTTCTTTAAGACTGAAGTGGCAAGGGAAGTCGAACGCGTTGAAGCCTATTTAAGTGAGGCTAAAGCAGCTGTTGCTAGGTCAACTGGCGTTGAGCCTGGGTTGATTGAGCTTACTCAAAACGAGATCGATCACATGGAGAAAGTCACTGCGCGTATCAATAAACGTGGTGATGCACTAAATGCCGCTGATGATCAAAGTCTGTTAGATGATCTTATTGCGTCAAAAGATAATCTGCGTGAAGCTACTCGCAAACTTAACAACGGTATTGCGTCATTGAGTATTAATCCAGGTGCACCACAAGCACTTGATCCAGATGATGGGCTCAAAAATGGTTCGCCTTGGGAGCCGTTCTTTCGCGGTTCGCCTTGGGAGCCGTTCTTGCGTGGGCCTCGCGCATAGATACCGTAACACTGGACTCGGCAATTAGGTCAAGCACACCTGAGTAGAAAAGAAAAATACACATCACCGTGGAGGAGTGTACCCAAAATCTTTATTTCGTTGGGCATTTTAGGAAGTTTGTTAATTATGTGCCTAATGAAATAAGAGAGTTCGTGGCGGTGTCTGCGAGCTCGGATCAGTAAACACATTTAGTGGAAGGAAAAGAAGATGCTGGCACAAGCTATTGCATTATTTACGAAGTTCGCCATTATTGGCGGTGGTTTATGGTGCGTTTGGGGTGTTATTACCCTTGCGGGGGGTTTGAAGGATCATAACGGTGCTCAGACTCAAACCGGTATGTGGCAGGCCATTGGTGGAGGCATGATTATTGCCGCTGCAGCACTGTTTTCACAGGTGCAGCTTTAAGGGGGTGCAGTGTGGCACTGGAAGTACGTGTACCGCGCGAAGTTACCGCGTATCAGCCACGAGTGCTGTTTGGCATGTCCTGGCGTCAGCTTGGCGTGGCTGCCGTGGCGGCACCGCTTATCGCCACCAGCTTCGCAGTGTGCTATCTCGCAGGGTACGAAAATCTTGGCGTTGTTATAGTGACGCTACTTTCAGTGCCCGCTGTTGCTCTTGGTTGGGTGCGCCCTATGGGCGTTCCGTTCGAAAAGTATTTCAGCTATGCGTGGGACTGGCATCAGGGCAAAAAAGTATTCGTTTTTGAGCAGGACTTAATGGAGGAAGAAAATGGTCGGCAAAAGAGTAGCCGCAAGAGCTGCCCGCCAGAAGCAGGCAACTGAAAGTAATGAAAAAAATAGTGAGCAGCGTAAAGTTGCTCGCAAGGAAAAGAAAAATGCCCAGTCTTTGATTCATTATGAGGCAATCACGGAATCGGGTATTGCGTATCTCGGTGGAAATAAGTATTCAATTACTCTGGAATTGTCTGATATTGACTACCAGCTTGCTCCTAATGAGGTGCAAGAAGGCCTGGTTGAAAAGTATGCACGCTTCCTTAACGGGCATCTCGCTGGCCATCATGTTCAAGTGTCTATTGTCAATCGCGTTCTCGACAAAGGCCGGTTGATGGAGAGTATTGAACTTTCATCTCAAGATGATAGTTTTGATTCGCAACGCGATGAGTATAACCAGCTTATTTCGCGCAGATTAGAGTCGGGCAGAAACAATACGGTCACTGAAAAATATGTGACGCTCCAAATTGAAGCTGAGTCGTTTGATGAGGCAAAAATTGTCTTGTCTCGTATGGCAGCTGAGGATATTGCAGCTTTGCGCGAAGTTGGTGGTTGCCGGGCTGAGCAGATTAGCGGTGAACAGCGCGTGAGGTTGCTACAGCAGATGTTGCGGCCGGATGCTCCCAATGATTTCAGTTACGCGGATATGGTTGGCCAGAAGACTAAGACGAAAAACTTTGTCTCTCCGTGGTCGATTGACCGGACGGATTCTGATCGGCTGGTTCTTTACTCTGGAGCTGATCGGTATTGGCAGACAATGATCTTGCGTAAGATGCCTAATTGGATGAGTGATCGCGTTCTGAAAGAGCTAGCTGAAATTCCTGCAGATCTTACTGTGTCTATTCATTTTGATCCTCTTGATCAGGCGGAAGGTTTAGATCTCGTTAAGCGTCAAATTGCCGGTATGGATATCCAGATGGCGAATGAACGCCGTAAGTTGGCCAAGCAGAATATGGATATTGATCTGGTGCCTCATGAGCTAGAAGCGTCTCATACTGAGGCTGTTGAGCTTCGTCAGCAGTTAGAGCAGTCGAATGAAAAAATGTTCACTACACGCATTATTATTGGAGTTTCTGCGGCGTCTCAAGAAGAGCTTGAAGAAGCAGTTAAACGCGTGCGCCGTGTTGCTGGAAAGCATTCATGCTCGCTTGAAAATCTCAGATATATGCAGATTGACGGGCTCAACGCTTGCTTGCCGCTGGGATTATGTAAGATTCCGATGTATCGAACGCTTACTACTGCTGTTGGTGCAGTAATGATCCCATTTACTACGCAAGAGTTACTTGAGCGCAGTGGTAATTTCTACGGAATCAATGCGCTATCGAAGAATGTAATCATGGCAGACCGTGCTAGAGGGATGAACTCCAACGGTTTCATCTTGGGTACAACTGGTTCTGGTAAATCGCAATTTGCCAAGTTTGAAATGAATCAAACATTCCTGCGTCGGCCTAATGATGAGATTTTGATTATTGATCCTGAGCGAGAATATCCAGCTCTAGCAAAAGAAATGAAAGCCACGACAGTGGTTATTTCAGCAGGTTCCCAAGATGCCATTAATCCGATGGATTTGAGTAAAGAGTTTACAAGCGTCTCTGATGGTGATCCGGTTCGCAACAAGTGCGGTTTTGTCCTTAGCTTGTGTGAAGTGTTGCTAGGCGGTGCAGACGGTCTAACCCCTGCTAAACGCTCGATTATTGATCGCGTGGTTGCAAGCCTTTATAGCACATACTGGACGAGCGATATTCCAGCACCAACGCTTAAGGATCTTTATGAGGCACTACGCCACGAACCAGAAGCAGAAGCTCAAGAAGTAGCTACTGGATTAGAGATGTATGCGCGAGGCAGTGCGCAAGGATTTGCGCGACAGACCAATGTTGATGCTTCCAATCGGGTCACTATTTATGACATTGCTGAGCTGTCGAAGGATCTTCAGACCTTTGGCATGATGGTCGTTTTGGAAGAGATCTGGGCACGGATCGTTCGGAATAAAGCCCGTGGTGTGCGTACCTGGGTTTATATCGACGAATTCCATCTGCTTTTTAATAATGACTATGCAGGTGCTTATTGCCAATCGATGTTTAAGCGAGTGCGTAAATACGGAGCTGCTGCTACTGGTATTACACAGAACATCGAAGAGCTACTGATTAATGAGCGTGCTCGGTTAATGCTGTCAAATTCAGACGGACTTTTCTTACTCAATCAACAATCAACCGATGCAGATGCGCTAGCTGGGCTGCTTCATTTATCAAACCAGCAACGTAGCTATTTCACAAATGTTGAACCGGGTAGAGGGCTGATGAAAGTCGGTAAGGCGGTTATTCCATTTGATAACACGATGGATCCAACTCAACGGATTTTCAAAGTGTTCTCTACCAGATTTGAAGAAGTATCTGGCTTTTAGAAATGCCAGCACTGCCGTACATGCTGGCATGTA
This sequence comes from Arcanobacterium haemolyticum DSM 20595, assembly GCF_000092365.1. NCBI lineage: Bacteria > Bacillati > Actinomycetota > Actinomycetes > Actinomycetales > Actinomycetaceae > Arcanobacterium > Arcanobacterium haemolyticum. The sequence goes on along the minus strand of NC_014218.1, from coordinate 1,831,841 downwards.
CGGCAGGTTAGGAGTTTAGACATGGCACGATTTAGGGAAGTTGGTTCAGTAAATCTGGTATCCCAGCATGTGCGCCGGGATACTTCCCCTTTCCGTCAGCCGGAGTATGTGTCAAAGGCATCTGCGATAAAAAAGGCTAAACGTGGTGGCAAGGCTGGGAAGGCCGTTGGTAAGACTGGAGTCTTCATTGGCGGAAAAGTCTACGGCGGGCTCAAATCAGGGGCTAAGTATTCTCACGTTCATATAAAAGACGGTCAGTCCACCACGGATGACGGTAGCGACACAATTAAGTCGATACTTTCTCAATTTGGTTCTCGTCGCGCGGCTGATGGTGTGCATCTTTCGACGTCGGCTTCAAAGTTTGTTGCTCGAACTGGTTGGAAAGGTGTGAAGAAAGCTGGCGCAAGTGCGTCTCGGGCAGCAAAGCGAAATATGCGTGTAGCTAAGCAGCAAGGTCGGCGAAACGCAGCGAAAACCGGTGTAGGGAAAACTCGTGCATCGTTTGTTAATCGTAGTGCTGAAGCTATAACTAAGGTCACGATGGCCGTGATGCAAAGGGTAGCAACGGTATTAGCGTCAGGCACTACGCCTATTATTATGGCGATTGTTTCAGTGGTTGTTGCGCTTATGGCTTTGGTTTCTATTCTTCCTTCGTGGATCACTGGAATGTATTTAGAAGAGCAAAAGAAATCTGAGCTGTCGGTTAATGTTCCGCCACAATATGCGAAGTATGTTCTGGATGCAGGATCAATTTGTCCGGAAGTCACTCCGTCGATCATTGCTGCGCAGATTGATACAGAATCGGGCTGGAATCCCAAAGCGCAGTCTCCAGTTGGTGCTCAAGGTATAAGTCAATTTATGCCAGGGACGTGGGCATCTGTTGGCCGTGACGGAAATGGTGACGGTAAAGCTGATCCGTTTGATCCAGCCGATGCGATTATTTCTCAAGGCCACTATATGTGCGGCCAAGTCGAAGCACTTAAACGCCACGGGCTGAGTGGGTCAATTGATCTAGCATTAGCTGCATATAATGCTGGTCTAGGAAACGTTTTGACGTTCCATGGAATCCCACCATTTGCTGAGACTCAAAATTATGTCAAGCGGATCAAAGAACTTGCTGCCACTAAATATGCGGTCGTTTCAGCAGGATCGGTTGGTGGTGCAGGGGATGATTACCCATGGAAAGATCTCGTGCGAGACGCAGCAGGTAATGTTACCGGCGTCTACAATACCCCTAACTACGAAACGCGTTACTACTTCGGAAACTGCACTGATTTTGTTTTCTGGCGAGTGAACCGAGATATGGGTGTGACCTATCAAGGTAAAGGGACTCAATGGCATTACACGTATCCATTTTTAACCCCAGCAGGCGGTAACGGTGGTCAATGGGGAAATCCAGAAAATATGCCTGGCTGGGGAACGGTTCGATCACCAGAGCAAGCAAAGCCCGGAGATGTTATCTCGTTCAAGCCAGGAGCCTTTGGTAGTTCCGCTCAATTTGGCCATGTGGCATATGTTTCCTCAGTGGCGCCTGACGGCACGATCACCACAGAAAACTACGGCGGTGGCGAATATTTTGTTCGTGTTCTACCTGCACAGCAATTGCGTCCAATGATGAACGCTGGACGTGTAGTTATCCGTCATAATCCAGCTTTAGGAGGCTGAGAAGATGGAAGAATACATAAAGAAAATGCTCGAAGATATCCTAGGAAATGGATTCTTCAACCATACAGATGGGCTTTACGATAGCGTTGCAGGATATAGCGCATCTGCCTATCAAGTAGCTCTCACAGTAAACTCCACAGTCGTTAAGCCCGTGGCCGCGTCAGTCGTGGCCATCATCCTCGTGTTAGAGCTAGCGCGAGTATCAACAAAATTTGAAGGCGACTCAAAGATGGGCGTGCAAGTGATCGGGACGATCATGATTAAGGCTGCACTTCTTATTGTCGCTATTCAAAACGTAGATCTAATTCTCAAAGCTATTAACGAAGCTGGCGAAACACTTATTAACGGGTTGAAAAAGCATGCAACAGTCATACAGTCTAACCCCGTCAATATAGGTGATCTTGATATGGACACTCTAGGTATGATCGGTGCAATGATCATTCTTTTCTTGCCCTGGCTGATTTCAATGATTGGTGGCGTCGTCGTAAAACTCGTTGTTCTCTTGCGATTTGCTGAGATATACATACTTTCTGCTGGGGCAACTCTACCGTTAGCATTCTTAGGTCATACCGACACAAAACAAATTTCGATCGGATATCTCAAGAAGTATGCAACGGCCATGCTTCACGGTTTCACGATCATCCTTGTCCTGATCATCTTTGCCAAATTCCAAGGAGCTGGTACAGATCTAGGAGAAAACCCAACAGTACGCGATGTCATGGCGAACTTCGTAAACCTCATAGCGGTTCCAATCGGGTTTATATTCCTTGTTCTATCCTCCGGAAAATTCGCTAAAGCGTTGGTAGGTGAAAGCTGAGGAGATAGTGTACTGAAGAGGTGCTTTAAAGTACTTACCGCAATGTAGTAGCTGGAAGAAGCTAGAGGATAGATGCTAATAGAAGAAATGAACATATTAGCGCAGAATGAAGTATTTGAAAGTAGTTTGAAGTGTGCTATTATCTCGAATAGATGCTTCTATATAGGGTTTAGTTTAAGGAGAGACTGTGCATCATGGAGATGAGCAGAGCAACACTTCGCGGAACTCGGAAAGCATACCAGATCATAGCGAATCCAGATCCCCGCAAGAACAAGAAATATCGCAGCCAGATAGTGTTCACCAATCCAGTGGCGGTGGCGTGGATGCAGACGGGTCAGTTACTCCGTTCGGCGATGGACGCGACTCAAAAAAAGAATCGCTAGATATAGCTCCGAAAGAACCGACAATTGGACAGGTTGTTCAAGCTTTAGCCCAGGGCGAAGACATTAGTAATGAACTCGTGACTCGTGTAGTTGGGCACTCCGTTCAATATAGTGGTCCGTTGCCAGCTTGTGATGATTTTGCTCGTTATGAACAAGTTTTGCCAGGAGCAGCGGACAGAATAATGGCTATGGCTGAAGAGGGATTAAGGCAAAACGGTGAGCGGATAAAGAATGAAACGATTGAAAAGAAGGCTGAAAGCCACGCACTGCAGGTCGTTTCTTCTTCACATTTTGTTGCTGTCTTAGGTGGTTTTTTTATAATCACAATGGGATTGGTGTATAACGTAAATTGGGTTGCAATTAGCGGCGTTTTGATGGCGTTGATGACCGCGTCGCCATCATTTGTGGCTGCTTGGCAAAGAGTTAAAGGTACCAGTGATAAGGAAGAGTAGCCTATTTTAGCTTTGGGGCTAGTAGCTTACTAGAAAAGAACGGTGGCAAGCCGCGTAATACATAGATGCATTTAAGGCCGTCCATGCGCCCGACTTCATCGGGGGTTATGAGGTCGCGGCCAAGGGTGCGATTTTGCAGTGTCCATGACCCGTTACGACCTTTTGACTCAGATGTGTCGGTAGATGCCAGTGTTTGTTTACCAACGAGCTTAGAAATGTATTCAGTGGTTGATTTCTCGTTACCACCGAGGAATAAAAGCGAGTCGCAGTTACCAACGATGGTTTCCCAATCGTCCTTATAAAGTGCTTTGCCTTGGGAGAAGTTCTGAATGATGATCGACGTTGAGATTCCACGGCTTCGCATAACGGCGATCTTGCGTTCAAATGATGGCATTTTTCCGATGTTGGCAAACTCGTCCATGAAGCACTGGACAAGATAGGGTAGCCGTCGTTCTGGTGTGTGGTCGGCTATATAGATGGATTTTTCAAAGAATTGCTCATAGAAGATAGATACTAGGAACGTAAATGCTGCGTGTGTGTCTGGAATGATCAGGAATAGGGCAGTCTTTTCTTGGCCAACGCGATCAAATTCTATTGTGTCTGTGGCGAGAAGTTTTCGTATTGGCGCCATGTGTAATGGCGCCATGCGTACTCCGAGGGAGATGATAACGCTTTTCTTGGTTTCTCCGGCACCTTGAGTGTAGGTGTTGTACTGTGATGCAGCGAAACGTAGGCCGTTGAGTGCGTCTACAGCTTCTTGCCCCCACTGATCTTGTTCATCATCGTTATCGTATTCATTGATTGTTTCAGTGATTGCATCGAAAATATAATCGACGTCAGATTTAAGCTCTTCGTTAGATTCAGATGCTTGCATCTTGGCCAACAGGTCAACGACGTCGATCAGAGTGCCATCCTTGCCTTTAGTGAAGTAGATGTAGGAAATGAGTGCATTGAGTAGCGCTCGTTCTGCTTTTTCCCAAAAATCTCCACCGGCATTCTTTTTGCCTGTGGTGTTGGTGATGAAGTTTTCCGTCATGATCATCACGTCTACTTCTGGCTGTGCGTCGTTGAAGTAAGCCAATGGATTGTAGGTGCACGATAGTCCAGGATCAATGAGGTTTAGGCAGCGGACTTTATAGCCTTGCTGTTCTAAGTAGGGGGTTGTTTGCGCTGCCAGCTCCCCTTTAGGATCAGTGACGACAAACGACGTATTAGCTTGATGGAGATTTGGTAAGACGAAATAGCGGGATTTACCTGAACCCGACGAGCCAATAACGAGCGCATTAAGGTTACGCTGCGTTTTACGAGAATCGAGCGATAGCGACTCGCTGGCCGTGAAGAGGATGTTGTTGGAGCGCTTCTTATCCTTGAATGGGTGTATTTGAGATGGCCGTGCCCAAGCGGCTGATCCGTGTTCTTCGCCTTGACGGCGAGTGCCTTTAGCAACACTGTTGTACGCCCATACCAGCCCAATAAGAGCGATTGTGCCCAGTCCTACGAGCAGGTCAACTTTTTCTAGTGAGAGGTGGAACGGATTGTTGAGGTCTAGCCAGAATCTATCGAGTACTTGGGCTATTTCATATCCGGCTTCTAGGTCTGTTCGTATTTGGTAGGAGATTTTATCGCCCGCCCAAAACCCTCCAAGAGCGAGAATGAAAATAAAAATGATTTGCGCGCTAGTCATGATTGGCTACTTTCGGTTTTAGGAGATAGTTCAATGCGCGGTTGGCGATTTCGTTGCTGGCAAAGTAGGTGTGTTTGATTATGGGCTTTTTGATTCTGAATAATGCGTAGCACAAGTTCTGTGCGTGTTTGTGGCCGCGATTTAACAGTTTGGGAGATAGTTGTCTTCGTTCTTGTTGCAACGACGTTAGTTCGACCATCGACCTCTATTTCTACTTCTGGATCGGAATGAAGTAGCTTGCCGGACGTTAATGCCTTGATAAATAGTTCGTCGTCTTCTTGGCATACGAGAAGTAAGTGAGGATGATCGAAAATCAGTGTAGGTTCAATCGGTAGACCGCTTCGGCGTAAATATCGTGAGCCTTCGTCTAGTCCTTCGCTTGACATAGGCGCCAGGTGGCCAAGAGATGCGTCTAAGTCTGCGCGAGTTGACGTACCCAAAATTCGGATTCGAGCATCGGTTATCATTACGCCCCCTAGATTACTGGTAGACCAACGTTGGTAGCTTCAATCACTATTGGTGTTGAAGCTTCATTGAGGGTTCCGGATATGAATACGTCTTGCCCGTCAGGGAAAATATCGGTGTTCTCGGTCAAGAATGATCCGATCTCGCCACGCGCTTCGACTATTACGCGCAAATCTTCTACACGTACGCTAAAGCGTGCGCCGTCAGGAGTTTGTGTTATGGCGCCACTGATAGGTGCGCAGATCATGATTCTATTCATCGTTTGGATCTTTCTGGAGATATTGATGGAGATGCGGGGGCTGGACTGGGATGATCTGAGATATGGCCAGAGATTCGTGCTGTTAGATCTTCCCTGGTGTGGGGTTGCGGAATAGCTGGTGGTTGCTGTATGCTCTTAGTAGAGCTTATATTTGAGCCGAGCAATTGTAGCGCGGGTATCGGTATAAGCTCTTTTAATATCTCTAGATTTACATACTTGATAGCGTTTTGTTCGACATTCCTTTGCAGGAATTGCTCAATACTATTTCGGCCGTAGACACTTAGTGCGATAGTTTCATTAACGTATTGCCCTTGGTAATATGCTCGACCGTCCGGCTGTAAAGCAACGAGTATGACTCGGCCAGCATTGTCTTTTGCGTCCAAGAGCGCAGTGTATGCATTATTTTTAGTAAGGCTATTGAACACTGCTGCTGGCCGCTCTAACAATTCTGGTAGCTGCTTTAGTGTTTCGACACTTAGACCGTGCCCTTGCGGCTCGGGTTCTACCTCTTTATGGATATGGTTTTGTGTATGGAAGATATTATTGCTGCTCCACCCCATATTTTTATAGATCAATGGGGTTCGGCAAACAAATACCGCATCATATTTCGCATATGTGTAGGACAGAACGCTATCGACGCTTTGGCCAAAAGGTAAGTAGCAAAAGCACTTTTTTGCGTATTGATAGTACTTATCAAAGTCCAAAGATTTGATTCCCTGGACGGGATTTTGTTGATCAAGATGATTATTGCTACACCATTGGGGGTGCCCTGTTACTAATGTCCACCGTTGTTCTTGTGGCCGCCTGATACTATCTTCATATCTGGCTATTATGCTCAGCACTCTCCTGACGTCTGCTACTGTCTGGTTCATCGTTTAGGTGCTTTCAACGTCTGCTTCGGAAGTGCGGTAGGAGGCGTGAGTTTCTTTTCTTGCGCCTTAGTCTGGATATGATTGGCGAGATCGGATCGTGTCTGCGGCCGCTTTGTCTGCTCAATACTGCCTTCTAGGCGTGTGCGTGCCTGAGATAATGCGTGCTTAATCGTGTCGGCATCTTTACCGATAAAGTGTATGTAAGTCTTTCCGTCTGCGCCTTTTTCTACCGCGAAATCGACCCCACGCTTTTTTAAATCTTTCTTGAAGTCTTTAACGAGTTCGCTTGATACCTCTATCGGGTGTAAATCGCCTTGGCCAACAAGTGCTTTGAACTTAGTTGAGCCATCACCGATTTTATGTGTGCCAGCTTTGACTCCCTTTACGGCCAGCTGTGCAGACTTGACGCTAGCTAGAAGAGCTCCTTTCGTTAGTGGTCTAGCTGTTGAATACGTTAAGCTAATACCTTTTGTTACTGCTCGTGCAGTCATAGAGACGAACTGTTGGCCTGTTGCCACAGCTTCGCTAGCTTCGAGTAATGCCATTATCTATTCCTTTCTTTGTGTCTTTTTTCTAGTTGCTTTCGTAAGGTAAGAAGTGCACGTTGTTGCTCTTGTATTGCCGAGATTTTCTGATCCATCCCTTCCACAGGTTGGCCTTTATCAATGAGTTTCTGACGTTGTGCAATAAACAGATTTAGCCTGCGGTGTGCCTGGCTTAGCTTGCTTTCTATTGCTAACGGAATATCTTCTGGCTGAGTATCGCGTAGTATCTCGGCAAGTAATGACGTAGTAGCTGCGTCATCCTTAATCGATTCGATCTTCGAATCGAGATATGAAAAGTAACGTTTTTGCGCCGCACTCGTACCACGTTCAACACGCACATGAGGATGTTGAGACATGATAGGAGTTGGCCTACTAAATGACTGATAGAGATCTTCAACATTAAGTGAATGGGCTATCTGCCCTTGATGGTTAAGAATCGTCAGTGAGCCACTAGCTGGTAAATAGAGTCGCATTTGCCGACCGTGATCAATAATCCGTTGATCTGAAACTACGAAGTATTGGGCGGGTTTCTTACCTGGAATACGTACCTGCCAACGCTTATCATCGACACGAGTAACGAGATTTTTCGCCACAATAAATTCACTCATTGCTTCACGGCCAAGACGTGAATGAAGAGCGTGCTCGGTATAGTTTTCACCCAGCGTTTTTCCGCGAACACCGCGCCCAACCTGTTCACAATCAAACAGGATATGTGCCCCGCGCATAGATACCGTAACACCGGACTCGGATAAAGTATCAACCATAGCTTGCCACGAATGAGAGTTTTGAACAGCATCATCAATGGCAAATCGTAAAAACTCTTTTCCATGCTGAGCATAAGCATCTGCATAGATTGACGATAACCGTGTTCCTCGCCCCTCCGGCTCAATGACTGATAATCCATACTGACACACTAACTCATCTGAGATTCTACGAATTTTTTTCAGATTAGAATTAGGGTTCCGATACCGCTTACCAGTCACTCTGTTAGCCGAGCAGAAAATAATATGATTATGTATATGCCCTCGATCAACGTGTGTAGCAACGACTAGATCGTGTTCTCCACCAGTGATAGCCTGAGCAAATTTCCAGCCAATCTCATGAGCTTTATCTGCATCAACTTCACCAGGTTTGAAGGATTGAATCACATGAAAAGCTAGAACTGAACCCGGTCTGCCGACCCCGCGTTTTACCTCAGCATCAGCTAAAGCCGAGCGCATGACAGCCGTAATATTATCAGCATCCGATGGCACAACAGCACAATTAGACGAACATAAAATGCCAGAGTTCGTCTTAGCGTCTTGCGTAATATACGCAATCGCCTTATGCAGTGTTTGACTTATCGGATGGATTTTCACCACGGCCACGCGCGCTCCCAAGTTCGGACTGAACTAACTTGCGAACCTCATCCAGCAGGTCAATAGCTGCCAAAACCTGTTCATAGGTGGCAATATTTTCAGTATTCGCCTTGCGTGCAATCTGATTAATATTATTGCCTATAGCAGCAATTTCACGGCTGATTCTTTCAGCTCCAGCACTCTTAGTGCTCGTGACAATGACTCCACTTGTGAGAGTTTGGCGGGCAAACTTGGAGAAATTTTTAAGCCCTTGGGAACGCATACGCTGCGCTATTTGATTCAATTCTTCTTCGGAAAAGTACACTATCCGTGCTCGTTTACGAGATCGGTTAGGCGTGGAATTTGATTCCACGACTCCTCCTAAAAGGTTTGGATGATACATCCATTTTAACACGTCAGGGGCAAATGTGTATATACATTTGCGTTGCTTGCTACCCGTACTACCCCGACTAACGTCCTATACGTTCGGGTGTAGTTGTATCACTGAAAGAAAGGGCGCTGCGCGCTGAATCTTTTCCGTGTACAAGAAAAATAAAATCCTCTAAACTAGGCGGTGGAGAATCGCTACGAGGATAATTTTTATATCGAAAGAAAGACATCCTCATGGCCGCATCGAAACCCAGTGTCAGTTCCGCCGCACGAAATTTTTTCGCGGATGAGCTAACCCAGATAGAAGAAAAAACACAAGCGCTCTTGGCTATCGAAGAAGCGCTTAACGACGTCGAAAAAATTTATGACCGTGTTGCTATAGCACGGCAAAAACTTGAAGCGCTTGGAGTTAAACCACGCGAAGTTGAACGCGCTTTAGATCTATCTGGCACCGCTCAAAAAATCTTCCGTCAATCCACCCCGCCTAAACCAACTTTGGGATCAGAGGAACATCAAGAAACGCATCCAGAACATTTCAACAACTGGTAATAAATGGAATGGAGTGGAGCGGCACCGACCTAAAAATTCTCATGCATAAATAAAAAGACGGGAGGCGCGCCTACGGCGCGCCTCCCGCTTTTTCTCCAATCCAAACGCTTCAAAAAATCAGCGCTTGAAGCGAATCCCGTAAAGGACTCAATCACTATTATACGCGAAATAGGGGTGTGGGAGCATTTTCAAGTGCTCCCACACCCTTATTGGTTTACTTCCATGGTGGAACAATGTCGAACATGAGAATGTTCATCATCAACACTGCCAATCGAAGAGAGCCATCAATTTCTAAGGCTTCATTAGCGAGCCGATTTGCCTCATCATTGTCACCAACCCACCAATTCAGCATTGCCGATGCGGACATAGCATGAGGATTTTTACCCATGAAACTTAAACAGCAAACGACGCGGCGTGCTAAAGCCCAATCTGGTCGCTTTGATAGCCGAATGAAATCAATTTCAGGGAATCGTCCCCAGTGCTGACGAAAATCTTCATCGATTACGAAGGTGATTATCGAGTCCCGAACAAGTACTTTATCAACGGTTTCGCGTAGAACATTTTCGTAGCCTTGAGCGCACTCAGTGAACTGCTCAATGCTCATGGAGTCACCCTCAAAACCATCTTTAACTCGATTAAGAAAATCAAACCAAATTCCCATTGCGTTAGCCGTTGGTTCTACAACGTGAGTTTCTTGCTGCACGGTCATCATCGTCTCCTTTGTGAGTGTTGTTTTGTGTCGTCCTGACACTGAAATGACAGCGTCGTTCATGGGACTGGAGTACAGCCCTCTGTGGCTGGACTGCACGTTCTGCGGTGGCCTAGCTCATGATTCAGGTGTGGGCTAGGCCAGGGAAAAGAACACGCAGGCCAGGTCGCTATGCGACTTGTATGAAAGGACGCGGCGCTACAATGTAAGATCAGGACGAACAAAAACATCCACTAAGTCCGTGCGCCAACGGCGCTCAGATCAGTAAGCGTAGCCCGGCGTAGCGATAACCAGCACCATAGGCTTGTTTTCATTTGTTAAAGATACAGAATTCACTGTTATGTATTTAGCGTTTCGCGTCGGTTAATGAATGTGGCTCCATGTAGTGCCATGCTGACTGTGAAACATACGATCGCTCCGAACCATCCCCATGTAGTGTCACCAGGAGTGAAGTGCTCAACAAGTATTTTATAAACGAAGTTGGCATACATGAGTGAGAAAGTGGTTGCCAATAAAGCAAACCCAACTTTGGTTGACTGCAAGACTAGGTTCGCAATCGCGATAAGAATTGCTACCGTCACTCCATACGCTGGGTGAAATCCTAAATCGTGCGACATATATACAGCGACTACAAAGCCGACGAGTGCGCCTTCGACAAATACGATATAGCGCAGCAAGAAAATAAAGAACATGATTTGTAAGAAAACGACAAGCAAGATTAAGGCCATGACTTCGCATCCTTTAGGAGTATTGGAGACTTCAGTTCAATGATACGAGAAGCCTCCCACATAGAAATGCCACACTAGAAAGTTATCCACAGATAAAACCTTGACCACCCTCCATGTCATGACAATTACCGCTGATTATTGCTAGGTGTCGCTAAAAGTAAGTGCCCTAATTCACCGTGAGGCAACAGCTGCCGCACGGTGAAATGGACCCTTAAAATCCCTATAAATAGCCACTTACTAAAATCGAGTAATTTATGTAATGTTAGCGCATCACTCTTCAACTACTTTAGGTGTCGCTAAGATTATGTGTGGAAATACCGTGCGGCAACAGGTGCCTCACGGTCAAAAATACACTTTTTGTTGGGAGGTCAGGGAAAAGTAGGAGTTCTACCGTGCGTCGCTCCAGTGTGCCACGGTAGAGCGATGCACAATAAATATGAATTTATTACATATTTCTCGTGTTACTCGAAATCATTCCATCCAATCCAATGGAGCGAAGTGGAGTGATAGAATAAAAGAAGTAAGGGTGGCGTTGATGGTGAAAAATTCAAAGAAATCTTCCCTAGCAAGGTGGCTATTCGTGTGCGCTATCGTTCTATAGTCTTACCTGATGAGTTAGAAGAGAATTCCGGAAAACAATGGGGCTGTACCAAAAGGCCAGTTTTCTATCATCTACCTAAGTCAAAGCGTTGACATCTCAACGTTTTACGTTCGGGAATGATGGTAGTTTCAGCCTTTTGATACAGCCCGATCCAATGATTCAGGATTCTAGTTTAATCGACCGCGTGGAATAACTCCTGTATTTACTTCACGAAGAGGTGCTCCTTGTTGCTTCTCGACGGCATTTGCCTTGCCAAGTAGTGTATGTGTCGCCCAAGCAGAGAGCGATCCTTGGAAAATTCCTGAAGAAAGGTCGTGTAGATACGCTGCACGTATTATTCCCATATCAGATTGTTTGAGTCTGATTGTAAATTTTGTGCCAGCATTGCTGGCTTTGCTGGCGTGGCTGGCAATGCTAGCGGTGCCAGCCATAGGTGCGCCCGCTACTATTGGATCGTTGACAGGTGCTTTTTGCAAGGAATTCAAAGTTTCTAAGTTAGGCGTTTTCATAGTATTTTCCTTATTTGTCATTGCCGGCTTAGCTGGCATTGCTGGCAATGGTAAATATGCTGGCAAGCTCTGTTAGTGCTTGATCTGCACGATCATCGACACCAGCTGGTATAGGTGAATGTGACGATGCTGCGCGGTTGATATATTCACGCTCTGGTAAAAACTTTTCGAGTAGATACGGTTCGTAGTAATCGCGTAGGTGTCTACGCCAGTTATCGCTATCAATTCGTTCGGGCCGGAAGGCGTTGAGGAATATGGCAGATAGAGTTAGTCGTGAATTGTAGTAGGAACGCACAGTTGCGATAGTTGACACCATTTCCGCCACACCATCAACGCTAGTCTCCCTCGCGGTAGTGACAATCAATGCTGTATCGGCTGCCACAAGGGCATTCGTTGTTAAAACGCCTAGCGATGGTGGACAGTCAATGACAATGTGTTCATAGTCGTCAGTTACTGCTGTAAGTGCGGTGCGTAGTCTGCTTTCCCTTCCTAAAGAGCCGTCGTCGTTACGTGAAGCGAGTAGGCGATCTGCGGGGAGTACATCGACGTTTCCCCAGTCTGATTGTGCGTGTGTGATCGCTTGATGGATGACGCTTGGGCTATTTCCTGCAGCTATGGCGGCCATAACGTCATTCAGAGTGAATGATTCACGAGTTACTTCAACTCCAAGGGATGTTGTTGAGTTGCCTTGTGGATCGGCGTCAATAACCAGAACTGATCCTTGTTGTGATAGCTGGTGTGCAAGATTGGTTGAGATGGTAGTTTTCCCTACCCCGCCTTTTTGGTTGCAGACGGCAATGATCATAGTTATTCCTTTCCTAAGAAAACGGGAAGTTTATTAGTTCCTTCTAGCTGTTGAGCCCTGGCTACGCGGGTGTAAAGAGCAGTTGTTTGAATGGACTCATGGCGCATAAGTAGCTGGACAATCCGGAGATCGACGTCAGCAGCAAGTAATTCGGTTGCAAAAGTGTGGCGTAACTGATGTGAAACCATATGGACTTCGTAGCGCCGAAAGGTGCGTACGATAGTATCTCCAACTGATCGTGACCGGACGTGCCCGCCGTTGCGGCAGGGGAACCACCAGCCGTGAGCTGGCATGGTGTTGAAGAATGGTTGAAGGGCGGAATTTACCGGAATAATACTGCGCTTTCCGCCTTTCCCCTCGACGGTTAATAGCCCGGCTTGCCGGTCATAGTCTTGGCCACGTACTTTACATATTTCTCCCACTCGTAGCCCGCAATTAAACGCCAGAAGAATCATGCAGCGAGTTTTACGGTAAAGTCGCTGATTGAGAACGTGCTCAATGACTTCGAGTGAGATTGGTCGTGGGTAGTACTTAGGTCGTCTGGGGGCTTTTAACCCAAGCAATGGATTATCGGTACGCCTTCTAGTTATTTCTAACCAAGTAAATAAAGCCTTGATGTGGGTAAAGTACGTCCATTTAGTAACTGCTGACGGCAGAAGTGAAACCCACTCGATAATCTGATCAGTAGTTATCGTTACTGGCGTTGCGTCAACGTATTCGCATAAGCAGTTAGAAACGCGAATGCGCTCATGAATCGTTAAATCTGAAAGGGCTTGTGCACGCATGGCTAAAGTCCAATCACTGAGGATTGTTTGTGTTGTTGTATTGTTCATGATTTACTTCATCAGAACTAATGAACAACCTGCTATTAAGACACGGTGACGGCAGTGCCGGCTTAGCTGGCTGTGCCGTATATGCTGGCAATCGAGTCAAAAAAATTAATCCCAGCGAATAGACGTAAGTGAAAACCGTTCCGATATTACGAAGATGATAGTAATGAATAGGTCGTGGGTTCGATTCCCACAGGTGGCTCAAACAGATCCCCGGTAGTTGAACTACCGGGGATTTTCTGTGTGCTGGTTTTAAAAGCTGCAAGCCGGCGCCCGATCAGCGGCTGGCCGGCGTCCGATCGGCGCCCAGCTGAACAGCAGTGTTCTATACGGCACTCCTGTTCTGTCTCCCGCTTATTTGGCTCCAACATCAGTGGAACCGGCGCCAAGAGCAACAAAACCGGTGCCAGGAAAGCAGAATTTCAGCTCCGCTCCTGCAAAATTTCAACGATGTCGTCTACTGTGTGGTACACGTCCGGCTACAACAACCTCATTGTTCACAACAAGTCCGGGTGTAGACATAATGCCGTACCCCATGATGGCCCCATAATCGGTAGCGTGTTCGGTCACAGCCTTAATGCCAGCCTTGCCGAATGCCTGCTGAACGTTTTCTAACGTGATGCAGTTTCTGCACCCAGGCCCGGCCTTGGATCGCGCGATTGCTGCCGCGATCTACGAATGGCCAGCGTTCTGCTGGCAAGCGAAAAGAATAGTAACCATGAGAATCCTTATGCATAGAAGAAATCTCTCGCATATCCCGGTTCGCGGCAACAATCCGATCAGCCACCCCAGGCCGTTCAGAATTCATGAAAATCGCTGCCACGTTCGTCGTCGTCACAAAATCTTCAACTCAACGATCCAATGAAAGCCGGCTGAAAACCCAGCTGGCCGTCAATGCCACCGCAAGCACGAGCCCCACAAAAAGATTTTTGCCCGCCAGAAAATTCCGCGCGCGATTCACGTTCAGCGACGCCCGAAAGAACCCCACCACGAACATAATCCCGCAGAGTAGGAGGAGGATTTTGGTTGTGTCATAGAGGAAGAAATGTAGCGCGCTGCCGGCCGGAGTGGTGAGTCCAGGCCTGGTCACGTTCGGCGCGAACCACGTCCGCAGCGGCGCATTGGCGCATAACTCGCAATCCAGAGTGCGATCGCGAGTCCAGTTACGAGCAGCGGCATGGTGTTCCTTTCAGTGCGGTTGCGGAAGGTAGCGTGGCATGGAGCCTTTCGAGCGCGCCGGGTGCGAGCGAATAGTCGATCCATTTCCCCCGACGTTCCCCTACCACCACTCCCGCTTCCCGCAGAATCCTGAGGTGGTAGCTGAGCAGGTTGCTAGGGATTTGAGGTTCCGTTTCGATCTTGCAGACGCACAAAGTTTCGTAACGCGTAAGCTGCGTGAGGATCTGGAGCCGAATCGGATCTGCCACCGCGCCCAGCAGTTGCGCTTTTTCTATGTAGGTGTGCGAGGGCACGGTTTCTCTTTTCTGCATTGTTCTTTTATTTCAAAATAATTTGAATTGTTCTTTTGCTTTGAGCAAACGCTTTTCTTGGTGAAAAGGGGAGCATGACGACGACGTTGTGGCTGGTTTTTCTTTAAATGCCATGTGTGGTGGGTGGTTGTCTAGTTGGGTTGGTGTGGGGTGGGTTATGGTGGGTGTTTTTGTTGCTGTGGTGGGGTTTGGGGTGGGTGTGAGGTGTGTTATGGTGTTGTGGTTTGACGGTGTGGTTGTGGGGTGGGTATTGTTTTTGTTTGTCGCCGAGGAGCGCGGATGTGTTCTGGTGGTGATATGGTTCTTCTAGTTGATGGAATTGCTTGCTGGGTTTTGTTTCTGGCAGGTGGTTGTGTTAGACTGGTGGAGTTGGCCTTCTTGATGGTTGTCTGCTTTTGTGGTGGGTGGTTGTTGGGTGTGGGTGTGTTGTTTGATATCTCAATAGTGTGTCAGCTTTTTTACGATATTTTTTTGGTGTTGGGCTGGCTGGTTTTGTTGCTGGTTGGTTTGATGCTGTTTTTTTGGATGAGCTAGTTTTGGTTTGTCTTTTTTGTTGAGCCTGTTGGGCTTTTCGGATGTATTGATTGGATGCCTTTTGTGGGTGTTTGGTTTTTTGTTTGGAGAGTTTGATCCTGGCTCAGGACGAACGCTGGCGGCGTGCTTAACACATGCAAGTCGAACGATGAAGGCTCCTGCTTGCGGGGGTTGGATTAGTGGCGAACGGGTGAGTAATACGTGAGTAACCTGCCCCTTTCTCTTGGGATAAGCCTTGGAAACGAGGTCTAATACTAGATATTCTGCTCTTGCCGCATGGTGGGGGTTGGAAAGGTTTTTTCTGGTGGGGGATGGGCTCACGGCCTATCAGCTTGTTGGTGGGGTGATGGCCTACCAAGGCGTCGACGGGTAGCCGGCCTGAGAGGGTGACCGGCCACATTGGGACTGAGATACGGCCCAGACTCCTACGGGAGGCAGCAGTGGGGAATATTGCACAATGGACGGAAGTCTGATGCAGCGACGCCGCGTGGGGGATGAAGGCTTTCGGGTTGTAAACTCCTTTTAACACTGAACAAGGCGAAAGTTGAGGGTAGGTGTTGAATAAGCGCCGGCTAACTACGTGCCAGCAGCCGCGGTAATACGTAGGGCGCGAGCGTTGTCCGGAATTATTGGGCGTAAAGAGCTCGTAGGCGGTTTGTCGCGTCTGCTGTGAAAGACCGGGGCTTAACTCCGGGGCTGCAGTGGGTACGGGCAGGCTAGAGTGCGGTAGGGGTAATTGGAATTCCTGGTGTAGCGGTGGAATGCGCAGATATCAGGAGGAACACCGATGGCGAAGGCAGGTTACTGGGCCGTTACTGACGCTGAGGAGCGAAAGCATGGGGAGCGAACAGGATTAGATACCCTGGTAGTCCATGCCGTAAACGTTGGGCACTAGGTGTGGGGCCTTTTCCATGGGTTCTGTACCGTAGCTAACGCATTAAGTGCCCCGCCTGGGGAGTACGGCCGCAAGGCTAAAACTCAAAGGAATTGACGGGGGCCCGCACAAGCGGCGGAGCATGCGGATTAATTCGATGCAACGCGAAGAACCTTACCAAGGCTTGACATACACCGGGATTATGCAGAGATGTGTGAGTCTTCGGACTGGTGTACAGGTGGTGCATGGTTGTCGTCAGCTCGTGTCGTGAGATGTTGGGTTAAGTCCCGCAACGAGCGCAACCCTTGTCTTGTGTTGCCAGCACGTTATGGTGGGGACTCACGAGAGACTGCCGGGGTTAACTCGGAGGAAGGTGGGGATGACGTCAAATCATCATGCCCCTTATGTCTTGGGCTTCACGCATGCTACAATGGCTGGTACAGAGGGTTGCGAGCTTGTGAGGGTGAGCGAATCCCTTAAAGCCAGTCTCAGTTCGGATTGGGGTCTGCAACTCGACCCCATGAAGTCGGAGTCGCTAGTAATCGCAGATCAGCAACGCTGCGGTGAATACGTTCCCGGGCCTTGTACACACCGCCCGTCACGTCACGAAAGTTGGTAACACCCGAAGCCCGTGGCCTAACTCGTTTGAGGGGGAGCGGTCGAAGGTGGGATTGGCGATTGGGACGAAGTCGTAACAAGGTAGCCGTACCGGAAGGTGCGGCTGGATCACCTCCTTTCTAAGGAGTCACGTACCACGCGTTATTGTGTTTATTGTTGTGTGGTGCCTAGCCTGGTGGTTGGGTAGTGGTTTTTAGTGGTTTATCGTATGAGGGTTGGCATGCTGTTGGGGTGTGGGATAATAGATCCTGTGCTGCCTGTGCTTGCGTGTTGCGACGGTTGTTGTAGCGTGTGGGTGTGGTGTTGGTGTGGTGGTTGAGAATTGTATAGTGGACGCGAGCATCTTTGGTTTTTTTGTAAGTGTTCAAGAGCGTTCGGTGGATGCCTTGGCATGCAGAGCCGATGAAGGACGTTGTAGCCTGCGATAAGCCTCGGGGAGTTGGCAAACGAGCTGTGATCCGGGGGTGTCCGAATGGGGGAACCTGGCCAGAGTTATTTCTGGTTACCCGCACCTGAATGTATAGGGTGTGTGGGGGTAACGCGGGGAAGTGAAACATCTTAGTACCCGCAGGAAAAGATATTCTGTGAGTAGTGGCGAGCGAAAGCGGATGAGGCCAAACCATGCGTGTGTGATAGCTGTCGGGCGTTGCGCGTGTGGTGTTGTGGGGCCATGTTTGATCCAGCCGATACTGGGTCGGGTAGTGATAAATGTATGGTGTGTAGACGAATCAGTTGGGAAGCTGGACCGTAGACGGTGAGAGTCCGGTAGTTGGAACATGCCTGCCTGCTTTATGTGGTGCCCAAGTAGCACGGGGCCCGTGAAATCCCGTGTGAATCTGCACAGACCACTGTGTAAGCCTAAATACTCTGTGTGACCGATAGTGGATAAGTACCGTGAGGGAATGGTGAAAAGTACCCCGGGAGGGGAGTGAAATAGTACCTGAAACCGGACGCTTACAATCCGTCAGAGCCTCCTTGGTAGGGGTGATGGCGTGCCTTTTGAAGAATGAGCCTGCGAGTTAGTGGCATGTAGCGAGGTTAACCCGTGTGGGGAAGCCGTAGCGAAAGCGAGTTTTAAAAAGCGTGTGAGTTGCATGTTCTAGACCCGAAGCGGGGTGATCTACCCATGGGCAGGTTGAAGCACGTGTAAGAGCGTGTGGAGGACCGAACCCACTTCAGTTGAAAATGGAGGGGATGACCTGTGGGTAGGGGTGAAAGGCCAATCAAACTCCGTGATAGCTGGTTCTCCCCGAAATGCATTTAGGTGCAGCGTCGTGTGTTTCTTACCGGAGGTAGAGCGACTGGATGGCCGATGGCCCTTATCGGGGTACTGACGTCAGCCAAACTCCGAATGCCGGTAAGTCAGAGCACGGCAGTGAGACTGCGGGGGATAAGCTTCGTAGTCGAGAGGGAAACAGCCCAGACCGCCGGTTAAGGCCCCTAAGCGTGTGCTAAGTGGGAAAGGATGTGGAGTTGCTGTGACAACCAGGAGGTTGGCTTAGAAGCAGCCACCCTTGAAAGAGTGCGTAATAGCTCACTGGTCAAGTGATTCTGCGCCGACAATGTAGCGGGGCTAAGTACACCGCCGAAACCGCGGCAATAAACACTTTGTTTGTTGGGTAGGGGAGCGTCGTACGTGAGGTGAAGCAGCACAAGTAATTGGTTGTGGATTTCGTACGAGTGAGAATGCAGGCATGAGTAGCGAATGACGGGTGAGAATCCCGTCCGCCGAATGACTAAGGGTTCCAGGGCCAGGTTCGTCCGCCCTGGGTTAGTCGGGTCCTAAGGCGAGGCCGACAGGCGTAGTCGATGGTCAACCAGTTGATATTCTGGTACCGGCGAAGAACCGTCCCTGTCGAACCAAGGGATACTAACCACCCAAACCATCCATCCACGTCTTCGGGCGTGATGGTATCGGGGAGCGTGGGACCTGATCTTGTAGTAGACAAGCGTGTTAACAGGGGTGACGCAGAGTGGTAGCTCCGCGTGGCTAATGGCTTGCCACGTTTAACAGCGCAGCCCGTTCCCCAGGCAAATCCGGGGAACATTAAGGGGTGAGGCTGGATGATGACCCACACTAGTGGGGAAGCAGAGTGATCCTGTGCTGCCAAGAAAAGCCTCGACGTGAGGTTCTAGCCGCCCGTACCCTAAACCGACACAGGTAGTCAAGTAGAGTATACTAAGGCGAGCGAGTGAATCGTGGTTAAGGAACTCGGCAAAATGCCCCCGTAACTTCGGAAGAAGGGGGGCCAAAACCCTGAAGCCCTTCACGGGCTAGGGGTAATGGCCGCAGAAACCAGGGAGAAGCGACTGTTTATCAAAAACATAGGTCCGTGCGAACACGTAAGTGGATGTATACGGACTGACGCCTGCCCGGTGCTGGAAGGTTAAGAGGAACGGTTAGAACCCTCGTGGTTCGACGCTGTGAATTTAAGCCCCAGTAAACGGCGGTGGTAACTATAACCATCCTAAGGTAGCGAAATTCCTTGTCGGGTAAGTTCCGACCTGCACGAATGGCGTAACGACTTCTCCGCTGTCTCAACCACGAACTCGGTGAAATTGCATTACGAGTAAAGATGCTCGTTACGCGCAGCAGGACGGAAAGACCCCGGGACCTTTACTATAGCTTGGTATTGGTGTTCGGTACGGCTTGTGTAGGATAGGTGGGAGACTATGAAATACCAACGCCAGTTGGTATGGAGTCATTGTTGAAATACCACTCTGGTCGTACTGGATGTCTAACCTCGGACCATAACCTGGTTCAGGAACAGTGCCTGGTGGGTAGTTTAACTGGGGCGGTTGCCTCCTAAATGGTAACGGAGGCGCTCAAAGGTTCCCTCAGCCTGGTTGGCAATCAGGTATCGAGTGTAAGTGCACAAGGGAGCTTGACTGTGAGACCGACAGGTCGAGCAGGTACGAAAGTAGGAACTAGTGATCCGGCGGTAGCTTGTGGAAGCGCCGTCGCTCAACGGATAAAAGGTACCCCGGGGATAACAGGCTGATCCTGCCCAAGAGTTCATATCGACGGCATGGTTTGGCACCTCGATGTCGGCTCGTCGCATCCTGGGGCTGGAGTAGGTCCCAAGGGTTGGGCTGTTCGCCCATTAAAGCGGCACGCGAGCTGGGTTCAGAACGTCGTGAGACAGTTCGGTCCCTATCCGCTGCGCGCGCAGGAAACTTGAAAAGGGCTGTCCCTAGTACGAGAGGACCGGGACGGACGAACCACTGGTGTGCCAGTTGTTCCGCCAGGAGCATCGCTGGTTAGCTACGTTCGGAAGGGATAACCGCTGAAAGCATCTAAGCGGGAAGCCTGCTTTAAGATAAGGTTTCCACGATCCTAACGATCGGAAGGCCCCCCTACAGACCATAGGGTTGATAGGCCAGACGTAGAAGCCCGGTAACGGGTGAAGCTGACTGGTACTAATGGCCAACCACCTACAAAAACACGTAACAAACACGCACGCGTCCACTATACAACTCCCAACCCCCACACCAACCACAGAAACTATTCATCCAACCGTTTTGACGGTGGTCACAGCGGTAGGGAAACGCCCGGACCCATCCCGAACCCGGAAGCTAAGCCTACCAGCGCCGATGGTACTGCACCCGAGAGAGTGTGGGAGAGTAGGACACCGCCGTCACCAAACATCGAGGGGCTAACCAACACACCGGTCAGCCCCTCAAACACACCCCACAACAAAAAACCCGGCCTAGACCGACAAAGAATTCCTGGAATGGCACAGGAAACGCCAAACGTTGAGTATGCCTACGCAGCTGGACTGGTGCTGGGCTAATGAATTTGCCCCACGTTCAACAAAGTTGGGGATAGCGGTTGGGGCCAGGGAAGATAAGTGATGGAATTATGGGTACCAAAATGGGGGATGGGTTTGGTACAAACCAAATCCATCCCCCATGAGGGCTAGGGCGTACCAGGTTAACAAGTATTAAGCCTGGAATTCATGCGACCTAGGATTAGCTCCACGAACAAGGATGTTCAAGCGGTCTTCGGCAATTTCAACAACTTGAGTGAGAGCATAGATGTTCTCGATTTCAGGCGTGTTTGCCAGACGGTGGTGAGCGTCAGCCAAGATCTTTTCAATAGTGGTATCGGTACCTAAGCAGGCAACATATGGCTGACCGAATTTCGCACGGTACTGATCACAGACATCCTTCAGCTCAGCAAGCTGCGCCTCAGATGCAGAACCAAGGGCCAATGAACCGATGTCACGTGACATTCCTTCGTTATCCTCAGCAGAAATCAGTTCATACATGTCTGGGTAGTCGGCGATCAAAGCAGCACGGGATTCCTCATCGGCGCGAACAACGGCAACCAAGATCGCGCTACGCAGATCGTTCACCGATTCGAACGGCCGTGAGTCCCATACCTTCTCCAGTGGCCATACGTGCGTGTTGAACAATGTACGGAATGTGGACACGAATTCGTCACGATCCATAGCATCGACGTCTGCCAAGGTTATGCCAGCTACAACATCGTCGTTAGAACGAACTGAACGGCGAGTCATGTGGAAGAACACCAGATTAAGCAAAATCGCGGTAATCGAACCAATCGACATGCCTGAAGAGAAGAAAACCTGCGCCCAATTTGGGAAAACCTGCGCAACTTCAGGGCGGAACGTGACGAGCATAGCGAGGCCCAACGACGTGGTGACGATTGTTGCGATACGGAAGTCAGCCAAGTTGGACTTCGCGATAGTCTGCAAACCAACCCACGCAACATTCGCGAACAAAGCCAGAGAAGCGCCGCCCAGCACAGGCGATGGGATCGAGGCAACAATCGCGCCAACCTTCGGAACCAAACCAACAACGATCATCAAAACGCCAGCGCCAGCAGCAACCCAACGAGACTTGATGCCAGTCAAACGAACCAAGCCAACGTTCTGAGCGAACATCGTGTAAGGGAAAGAATTGAGGATGCCGCCGAGGGTGGTGGATGCGCCATCGGCACGGATGGCGGCGGCCACGTCGGCAGATGTAATACGCTTTCCGACGATCTCGCCGGTTGCGAAAACGTCACCGGTGGTCTCAACCATCGTAATCAACATAACGATCAGCATCGAAACAATCGCAGTGAACGAAAAAACAGGCCACCCGAAGTAGAACGGGGTAGTCACGCCAATGGCAGGTGACGCCGAAATAGCCTCAATCTTCTCCGGATTAATGTGGTTCATCAGCAACGCAATCGTGGTGCCGCCAACCAAACCAATCAACACAGAAATCGTGCCCAAGAAGCCGCGGAAGAAACGCTGAACCAACACAATAGTCAACAGTGTTCCGAAACCATACGCCAAATCGCGAACTTCAGGGGTGCCGTCCGCGTAGTTCACAAAATCATTCGCAGAAACAGACAACAAAGACGTGCCCATAACAAGCAAAACAGTGCCTGTCACGTGAGCCGGGAAGAAACGCAGCAACTTCGCGAAGAACGGCGCCGCGAAGAACGTAAATAAACCAGCCACGATAATCGAACCATAAATTACGGGCAACGAAGCCTCGCCGCCAGCGCCGTCCGTAGCGGCCAAACCGATCGCGATAATTGGCGCAACCGCAGTGGTAGTCACGCCCTGAATGATCGGCAACCGAACGCCAACCTTGTTCGTCACACCCACGCTCTGAATCAACGTAGCGATACCACAGGTAAACAAATCGGCGTTAATAAGATGAATAGTAGTTGAAGCGTCTAGTTTTAACGACGACGCAATCAACAACGGCACAATCACCGCCCCCGCGTAAAACGCGAGCAAATGTTGAAGTGAAAGAAGGGCAAGTTTTGGCGCCTTTGGCACAGCGTCCACTGAATTATTTTGGTTCACATGTTTTATCGTAATCGAGGGATTTGGCAGGCTACAGGGCGCGTCTAGAATATGGAATTTCGATGTCCATGTAATGGAAAGTGTCCGTGGGAAATACCGTTCAGCAGGCGTTCAGATGGATTCAGCTTCCGCTCAGGTAGCGCACCTCATACGGCAATCGTCATAGGGGATTAACTGAGTGGAGTTTTCGGGCATACTTGAGGTATGAGTAATGAAGCTTATGTAGATTCGTCTGGTTTGGTTGCGCCGAATGAGGTGTCCGGGGCGATGCGTGCCTCGCTTATTGAAAATAATGGTATTGACGTGATTGCGGAGTCTGAGCGCACTGCGAAGCCTTCGGATCTCTTCTGGCCGTGGTTTGCTGCGAATGTGTCTGTTTTTGGGATTTCGTATGCGTCGTTTGTGTATGGGTTCGGGGTCTCGTTTGTTCAGGGCATTATTGTTGCGATTATTGGCGTGACTGTGTCGTTTGCTTTGTGTGGCGTGATTGCTATTGCGGGGAAGCGTGGTTCTGCGCCGACGATGGTTTTGTCTCGCGCCGCGTTTGGCGTGTATGGCCAGAAGATTCCGGGCGTTTTTTCGTGGCTGATTTCGATTGGGTGGGAAACATTTTTGGCGATTATGGCCACGTTGGCTACGGCTACCGTGTTCACTCAGCTTGGGTGGGGTGGCGGAACAACCACGAAGATTGTTGCGTGCGTTGTGATTGCTGCGATGATTGTTTCGGCGTCGGTTGCGGGGTATCACACGATTATGCGGATGCAATCGGTGCTGACGTGGATTACGGGCGCTGTGACGGTTGTGTATGTTGCGCTCACTATTCCGCATATTGATATGAGTGTGGTGTTAAGCCGGCCGGCTGGCGGGATGACTGCGGTTATTGGTGCACTGGTTATGGTAATGACTGGTTTTGGGCTTGGCTGGATTAATATTGCTGCTGATTGGTCGCGGTATCAGTCGCGTGATGCTTCTGCGGGCAAGATCGTTGCGTGGAATACGTTTGGTGGCGCGGTTTCGCCGTCGCTCCTGGTGATTGCGGGTTTGCTGATTATTGGTTCGCATCCGGAGTTGGATGAAGGGATTGCGGGAGATCCGATTGGTACGTTGGCAACGATTTTGCCTACTTGGGTGTTGCTTCCGTTTTTGTTCACCGCCGTTTTGGCGCTGGTTTCTGGCGCTGTGCTGGGTATTTATTCGTCTGGTTTGACTTTGTTGAGTTTGGGGTTGCGGGTTCCGCGCCCGGCCGCGGCTGGTATTGACGGCTTTATTTTGACGTTGGGAACGATTTGGGTTGTGTTTTTTGCGCACGATTTCTTGGGGCCGTTTCAGTCGTTTTTGATTACGTTGGGTGTTCCGATTGCTGCGTGGGCGGGCTTGATGATGTCCGATATCGCGTTGCGTAAGAAGGGGTACGACGACGCTGCTCTCTTTAATCCCCGTGGCGTGTACGGTGCATGGGACTGGGCTTCGTTGGGGATCATGGCAGTATCATCGTTTATCGGCTGGGGATTGGTGATCAATAACTTTGCTCAGGAAGCAGCGTGGAATAACTGGCAGGGCTACCTGCTTGGTCTTGGTTTTGGCGGCCGTGATGGTGATTGGGCGTGGGCAAACCTTGGCGTGTTGTTCGCGTTGGTGATCGCGTTCGTGGCGGGGTACGTGTTGCGTTCTCGGAAGGTTGCGCGCCAGGAGAACCGGTAGGTTCTAAGTTGAAGCAGATGGGGCCGCGCGAAATTCCCGCGGCCCTTAAGTCTGTACGAACATGTGCCGGCTTACTGGCGAATCGCTTTTGCTGGTGTGTTTAGGCTAGAGATAAGAACATTTTTTCAAGGTGTTCGCTATCAATATCGATGCCGCCGGAATAGCATTGTTTCATTCCGGTAGCGATCACAAGGTATCCTGCGCGATCAATAGCTTTGGAAACGGCAGCCAGTTGTGTGATCACATCGTGGCATTCGTTTTCGTTTTCTAGTCCGGCGATCACGGCATCGAGTTGGCCGCGTGCACGTTTGAGACGCATGATGGCTGGCTTGACATCGTCTACTGATATTTTCATATTCTTAACTTCTCCACTTCCTCTTCCTGTTTTAGGTGAGTTGCCCGTGGCTCCATGTGAGGTAACCGCCATCAAGGTTCGCGCACTCAATACCTAGATTGGTTAATAAGGTACAGGCGATGTGGCCGCGGAGGCCAACCTGGCAGTGTACCAGCACTTTCTTTCCGAAAAGTTCTGATACGCGTGAACGCAGATCGTCTACTGGAATGTTGGTTGCGCCTGGGATGTTACCGCGGCTGTATTCGCCAGCGGTACGAACATCTACTAGTGTCCATCCATCTTCTAGCATCTGATCGATTTCATGCCATTGAACATTACGTTCCCCATAGAAGAGGTTATCGGCAACGAATCCGGCCATGTTGATCGGATCTTTTGCAGAACCAAACTGTGGAGCGTAAGCGAGTTCAAGATCGGCAAGATCCGAGGCTGCCATTCCAGCACGCATTGCGGTGGCAATAACATCGATACGTTTATCAATGCCATCAGTGCCAACGGCTTGAGCGCCAAGAATCTGATCTGTTTCCGCATCGATGACCAGCTTCAGGTGAATTGTTGTTGCACCTGGATAGTAGCCGGCGTGGTGAGCTGGGTGGATGTGGAGGATACGGAGATCTTTTCCGGCCGCGCGGGCGCGGCGTTCATTCCACCCAGTGCTTGCTGCTGTGAGCCCGAAGAGCCCGATAATTGCCGTGCCGAGCACGGGGAGGCTTTCCGCATCGCGGCCTGCGATGACGTCCGCTACTAGCCGGCCGTGGCGGTTGGCCGTTTGGGCCAACGGCACGAGGATGAGTTCGCCTGTGATCGCATCGCGTTTCGTGGTGGCATCGCCAACTGCGAAGATAGCGGGATCGGAGGTGTGTTGCGCGGCATCGACGATAATTCCGCCGCGTTCGTTCACATCAAGGCCGGCATCCCGTGCAAGTTCGCTTGCTGGCTGCACGCCGAGTGCTGCCACAACGATATCTGCCGTGATGTTTTCGCCGTTTGCCGTAACGTAGCCATCGCCAATAGCAGTGACTTCCGTATTGACCTTAATGATGACGCCGTTTTCCTGCAGATGGCGGCTAACGATCGCTGCCATTTCTGCATCGAGTGGGCCCATGATGTGCGGTGCGCGTTCAATCACGGTTGTGGTGATTCCGCGCCGGGTGAGGTTTTCTGCCAGTTCCAGCCCAATGAAACCGCCGCCGATGATGGCTGCCGATTGAGCCGCCGATTTATCGATTCGTTCCATAATGCGATCAGTATCTTCAATTGTACGAAGGCTGAGCGCGGTTTCGATCCCTGGAATTGGTGGGGTGAATGGCCGAGCGCCTGGTGAAAGCACAAGATGATCATACGAAAGCGTATATTCACCTTCCGGCCCATTCAGTGTGACGGTTTTTTCTGCTCGGTTGATGGACGTTGCGGTTGTGCCGACCCGTACATCCAGGTTAAATCGCGCTTTGAGCGATTGAGGAGTTTGGAGTAAGAGGGCGGAGCGTTCCGCGATTTTCCCACCGATGTAGTAGGGGAGGCCGCAATTTGCGAAAGATACGTAGCCAGACGATTCGACGACGACGATCTCCATCGCTTCGTCATTGCGCCGCAAACGTGTGGCTGTTGACATTCCGCCTGCCACGCCGCCAATGATAACTGTTCTGCTCATTGTTTATCACCCAAAGAGAGAGCGGAAGAAGCCGCTGCCCTTAGCGGACTTCTTTTCTTCTTCGGTGCACGTGCACCACTGGCTAGCTGGAACTTGAGCTTTAACGGAGGTTATGTGCTGACCACATCCGCCCCACGTGGTTTTTCCGCAATTTTTACAGGTAACTGGGTAGCACATAGCTTTCCTTCGTTGTAGCAATTTTCATTCTGTAGTTAGTGGACATGCTACGGTATTAGCACTGGTGGTAAGAATACCCACGGGGGTATTAAAGTGCAAGAGGATTTTCAGCTCCTTGGCGATGAACCAGAGTGTTAGTTCACGCGCACAATCACGTCATATCCAGACGCTTGGGAATTTGGCACGATCATTTTGCCGAATGGGAATGCAGATACCTGAATGAGTTTGAGGTGAACGATAGCTAGAGGTATGCCGATGATGGTGATAGCTAGAGCTAACGCGCTGAGAATGTGGCCAAGTGAAAGCCACAATCCGGCAATGATAAACCAGAGAAAATTCATCAGTGCAGATCCGGAACCAGCCGATGGTTTACGTACAACAGTTCTGCCGAACGGCCACAAAATGTAGTTAGCCATCCGTAAAATAGCAACACCAACAGGGATGGTGATGATGAAGATGAGGCTAAAAAATCCGAAGACTAGATAGCCAAGGAACATGAAAAATCCGCCGAAAATCAGCCATATAAGATTGAGTAAAAGAGTCATAGAAACAATCTACAAGGAGCCTCCCACATAAAGTGGTGAACACGTGTGCGAAGGGTGAAAATATTGATGATTCATTCGTGTGTTCAGACCTCAGACCTACCCGCCATGAGCAAATGAGACGTAGACTGTAAGGAGTGCGCTTCGTGCGCATCACCGAAGTGTTACCGAACATGGAAGTTGAACACAATGACTTACAAACTCGTTCTCGTCCGTCACGGCGAAAGTGAATGGAACGCAAAGAACCTCTTCACCGGTTGGGTAGATGTCCCACTTTCCGAAAAGGGAACTGAAGAAGCTAAGCGTGCGGGTAAGATGCTCAAGGATGCCGATGTGCTTCCTGATCTGCTCTTCACCTCCCTCCTACGCCGTGCAATCATGACAGCCAACCTTTCCCTTGATGCTGCCGATCGCCACTGGATTCCAGTGAAGCGCAACTGGCGCCTCAACGAGCGCCACTACGGTGCGCTCCAGGGTAAGAACAAAAAGGAAATTCGTGACGAATACGGTGAGGACCTCTTCATGGAGTGGCGCCGTTCGTACGATGTTCCACCACCGGCAATCGAAGCAGGATCCGAATTCTCCCAAGATTCCGATCCGCGTTACGCAGGTGAACCAATCCCAGCAACTGAATGCTTGAAGGACGTGCTCGAACGCCTCCTCCCATTCTGGGAAGGCGAAATCGTTCCAGAACTCAAGTCGGGTAAGACTGTCATGATCGCCGCACACGGTAACTCCCTGCGCGCAATCGTCAAGCACCTCGATGAGATCTCTGACGATGAGATTTCCGGTTTGAACATTCCAACCGCAATCCCACTCTTCTACGAATTGGATGAAGAAACCCTTAAGCCAATCACCAAGGGCGGCACCTACCTCGATCCAGAAGCCGCAAAGGCTGCAATCGAAGCAGTTGCTAACCAGGGCAAGTGAGATTCGGTCTATGATCTGCGGTTCATAAAATAGAACCTACAGAGTGGGAGGCCTCAATAATATTGAGGCCTCCCACTCTGCTTCTATCTGACCGCCTGGTTTAATTTGGTTCTAATCCGGTGACGAGGAATCGCATACGGTTAGCAACCGAAACAGCGTGATCGCCGTAACGTTCCAAATAGCGGCTTAGCAGTACAGCATCCACGATTTCCTGCCGGCTTAGATCATGCCCAGGATCAAGGACGATCGAGAAAATTTCCCGATGCAGATCGTCTAGAACATCGTCGTCGTCAATAATCGCATCCGCTAAACGCAAATCGTGCGTTTCAATCAACTCCGCAACCTTCTTCCCAACTATTTCTGCCTGATCGGCCATGCGGGATAGAATCGCGAAAACGTCGCCTTCAACAGGAGTTTGCGGGTAGCGGCCACGCGCCACATACGCAACGTGCCGCGCCAAATCGCCCATGCGCTCCAGAATTGACGAAAGGCGCAACGCGGAGACAACCGTGCGCAGATCCGACGCCACTGGAGCCTGGCGTGCAAGCATTGAAATCCCCATGTCGTCAATATGCCGTTCCAGCAGATCAATACGGGAATCTGAATCAATCACCTGCTCTGCCACTGCAAGGTTCGCATTTTTCAACGCGGCCGCCGCGCGCTTCATTGCTTTCGCAGCCGCCTGCGCTTCAAGCGTGAGAGTCTTTGTTAAATCGTGCATTTCTTGCCGAAATTGTTCGCGCACAGTCAATCTCCTAAATGTGAAAGGAACATCCGCTTTCTAGTTAACCAAGGAGAAGTAAACGACGCCGGCCGGGAAAGTGAACATTTGGCAAACAAATCCGGTGTACACAGAAATGTGTGGGAGGCGTGCAATAGGCTTGGAGTATGCCTGAAGGTTTAACGTTTGTGATGGGTTTGATCCTGGGAGCTTTAATAGCTGTCGGGGCATCTGTTGCGTTTATTGTGAGTGAACGCCAGCATCGTGCCGAATCGCGGCGTGAAAGAGAAGGGGCGCTTGAATCTGCAACGTCTGTTTTTAACGCCCTGCCTCAAGCCCATATTGTGATTGATGCCCATGATCGGATCGTACGTGCCTCTCCTCGTGCGTATGCGTATGGGCTGATTTGGGAGGCGCAACTTCGGGCCGATGTGGCTGATCTTATTCGGGATGCCCGGGCTCGCGGGAAAATCGTTGATGCTGATCTGGTTGTTCCACGCGAAACCATGGATGAAGCCGCTGATCTGCGGCTGTGGCTGCGTGCGGCGCCTGTAGAAGGCGATCATATTCTTGTGCTACTGGAGGATATGACTGCCAAACGGCGGCTTGAAGAAACCCGACGCGATTTTGTTGCCAACGTATCGCACGAATTAAAAACTCCGGTAGGAGCAGTGCGTCTACTTGCTGAAACGATTCATTCGGTGGCTGACGAACCTGAACACGTACGCCACTTCTCTGAGAAGATGATGGCAGAATCGGAACGGTTGGGCAACCTTGTTAAGGAAATCATTCAACTTTCTCAGCTCCAAGAAGGCGATTCTCTTGCCGATTCTGATGTTGTGTCTGTGGATCAGGTGATCGAAGAAGCGCTTGATCGAGTTCGGATAGAAGCCGAAAACAGGAATGTTTCCTTGATTTCTGGAGGTAGAAGTGGACTGCGTGTGTACGGTGATCAGGCGCTACTGACAACCGCTATCCGCAACCTTTTAGATAATGCTGTTCGGTATTCGCGCCCACATTCGCGCGTCTCTATCAGCGCGATAAATCAGGACGGAGAAGTTCACGTCATCGTCCTTGATCAAGGGGAAGGGATTGAACCAGATGTGCAACCGCGGATCTTCGAACGTTTCTATCGAGGTGACAAGGCGCGATCGCGTGAAACTGGCGGTTCTGGGCTCGGGCTTGCAATCGTTAAACACGTGGTGGCAGATCATGGCGGGCGAATCAAACTGTGGAGTGAAGTCGGCAAAGGATCAACATTCACGGTTATTCTTCCGGAAGCGTATACGCCGGATATGCTCGAAGAAGCACAACGGCAAGGCCGCGGTTCAACAGTGGAAGGTGAATGATGGTTACGGTGTTGATTGTTGATGATGAAGCAACATTCCGCGATGTTTTGCGTTTTAACCTCAATCGCGATGGGTATGACGTCCTTACTGCGTCCAACGGCGTGCAAGCGCTCGATGTGTATAAGAAAGCGGACGTCATCTTGCTTGATCTCATGTTGCCCGAAATGAGTGGAGAAGATGTGTGCCGGAAGATTCGGCAACATTCGTCCGTGCCCATCATTATGGTGACAGCCAAAGAAAGTGAAATAGATAAAGTTGTTGGCTTAGAAATCGGTGCAGATGACTATGTGACAAAACCGTATTCCTACCGTGAACTAGTGGCTCGAATTCGTGCGATCTTACGGCGAACTGGAGCAGAACCTGCCACGGAAGAACCACAACCGATCACGATTGGGCGAGTAACTATCGATCCTGTAGCACACGTTGTTTACGTTGATCATCAGCCGATCAGCATGCCACTTCGTGAATATGAACTACTCGAATACTTGATGGAGAACGCAGGACGAGTAGTCACTCGCGGTCAAATCTTGGATCGAATCTGGGGAATAGGCTATGTGGGCGATTCAAAAACGCTAGACGTTCATGTGAAACGCATCAGATCTAAGATCGAAAAAGATCCGGTAAACCCCTCACTGCTGGTGACAGTACGCGGAGTTGGATACAAGATCGTCACGCCCTCAGCATAGGTTCCAGCGGGGCCTCCCAGAACTTTGGTAGAATAGGGGCATTCCATGTTCGCGGAGAATAGAGAGACTACCACATGAGCTTCAAAGTCGGAGAAACGGTCGTTTACCCTCACCATGGGGCTGCGTACATTGAAGATATTTCAGAAAAGATGATGCGTGGAGAAAAGCGCCTTTATCTCACTCTGCGTATCATTCAAGGTGATATGGTGATCCAGGTCCCAGCAGATTCAATCGAACAGGTTGGTTTGCGGGATGTATCTAACGATGAACAACTTGAACGCGTTTTTGCTGTGTTGCGTGAAGAAAATGTTGAAGAACCATCCAACTGGTCACGCCGGTACAAGGCCAATGGTGAAAAACTCACGTCAGGTGATGTCAATAAGGTTGCTGAAGTTGTCCGCGATCTTACCCGCCGCAATAGCGATCGTGGCCTTTCCGCAGGTGAAAAACGTATGCTCGCTCAAGCCCGTGGAATTCTAGGTTCAGAAGTTGCACTAGGCCGCGGAATTAGCGATGAAGAAGCAGCTGAACTACTCAACGAAATTCTTGGAGAGTTCACACCTTCTCCTGATAGCTCCGAATCTGCCGGAACACCAGAATCCGCAGAATCTGCTGAATAATAGATGTGCTCATAAGGGTCGTACCATAAAAGGTACGGCCCTTATGTTGTTCAAAAGAAACAAGGAAATGTGATGAGCTGGAGCGCTATTATCGCAGGTGCAGGATCAGGAAGCCGTCTAGGTTCCCCTATTCCTAAAGCACTCGTTCACCTTCACGGTGAAGCA